>JANOER010000176.1:0-4930 GCA_031441285.1 Rhodobacterales bacterium | reverse complement strand
CCGTGGCCGCGTGATCACGGGCACCAACAAGCGCCCGCTGAAATCGCTGTCGGACATGCTGAAAGGCAAGCAGGGCCGCTTCCGCCAGAACCTTCTGGGCAAGCGCGTCGACTTTTCGGGTCGTTCGGTCATCGTGACCGGACCGGAACTGAAGCTGCACCAGTGCGGTCTGCCGAAGAAGATGGCCTTGGAGCTGTTCAAGCCCTTCATCTACTCGCGACTTGAGGCCAAGGGGCTTTCTTCTACCGTGAAGCAGGCGAAGAAGCTGGTCGAAAAGGAACGTCCCGAGGTCTGGGATATCCTGGATGAGGTCATCCGCGAACACCCGGTTCTTCTGAACCGCGCGCCGACGCTGCACCGTCTGGGCATCCAGGCGTTCGAGCCGATCCTGATCGAAGGCAAGGCGATCCAGCTGCACCCGCTGGTTTGCTCGGCGTTCAACGCCGACTTCGACGGTGACCAGATGGCCGTGCACGTGCCCCTGAGCCTTGAGGCCCAGCTGGAAGCGCGCGTCCTGATGATGTCGACGAACAACGTGCTGTCGCCGGCCAACGGCGCGCCAATCATCGTGCCGTCGCAGGACATGGTCCTGGGACTTTACTACGTCACGATGGAGCGCAAGGGCATGGTCGGTGAAGGCATGGCCTTTGCGGACATCGAAGAGGTGGAACACGCCCTGGCTGCCGGAGCCGTGCACCTGCACGCCCGCGTCAAGGCCCGCCTGCGCCAGGTCGACGAGACCGGCAACATCGTCTGGAAGCGGTTCGACACCACGCCCGGCCGCCTGCGGCTTGGCAACCTGCTGCCTTTGAACACCAAGGCTCCGTTCGATCTGGTGAACCGGCTGTTGCGGAAAAAGGACGTCCAGACCGTCATTGACACCGTCTACCGCTACTGCGGCCAGAAGGAATCGGTGATCTTCTGTGACCAGATCATGACGCTTGGCTTCCGCGAGTCGTTCCGGGCCGGAATCTCGTTCGGCAAGGACGACATGGTGATCCCTGAGTCGAAGTGGGACCTGGTGAACGAAACCCGTGAACAGGTCACCGGGTTCGAACTGCAGTACATGGACGGCCTGATCACTCAGGGCGAAAAGTACAACAAGGTTGTCGACGCCTGGACCAAGTGCAACGACAAGGTCACCGAAGCGATGATGGCCACGATCTCGGCCACGCATTACGACGCCAACGGTGCCGAGAAAGAGCCGAACTCGGTCTACATGATGGCGCACTCCGGTGCGCGTGGCTCGGTCATCCAGATGAAGCAGCTTGGCGGGATGCGCGGCCTGATGGCCAAGCCGTCGGGCGAGATCATCGAGACGCCGATCATCTCGAACTTCAAGGAAGGTCTGACCGTTCTTGAATACTTCAACTCGACCCACGGCGCGCGGAAGGGTCTGTCCGACACCGCGCTGAAGACGGCGAACTCGGGGTATCTGACCCGCCGTCTGGTGGACGTGGCCCAGGACTGCATCGTGCGGTCGCACGACTGCGGCACCGACAACGCGATCACCGCTTCGGCGGCCGTGAACGACGGCGAAGTCATCGTCCCGATGGGCGAGCGGGTACTGGGCCGTGTCGCGGCCGATGACGTGATGGTTCCGGGCACCGACGAGGTTCTGGTTTCGCGCGGCGAGCTTATCGACGAGCGTCGCGCCGACCTGATCAACAACTCGGGCGTGGCTTCGATCCGCATCCGCAGCCCGCTGACCTGCGAGGCCGAGGAAGGCGTTTGCGCACTGTGCTATGGGCGCGACCTTGCGCGTGGCACCCTGGTCAACCAGGGCGAAGCGGTCGGCATCATTGCCGCCCAGTCGATCGGCGAACCCGGCACCCAGCTGACGATGCGGACGTTCCACATCGGCGGCGTGGCGCAGGGCGGTCAGCAGTCCTTCCTGGAAGCCAGCCAGGAGGGCCGCATCGAGTTCCGCAATGGCAACGTGCTGACGAACGTCACCGGCGAACAGATCGTCGTCGGCCGCAGCATGCAGATCGCGATCATCGACGACGTGGGTCAGGAACGGGCAGCCCACAAGCTGACCTACGGTGCGAAACTGCACGTGAAGGACGGCGAAACCGTCAAGCGCGGCACCAAACTGTTCGAATGGGACCCCTTCACCCTGCCGATCATTGCCGAAAAGACCGGCGTGGCGCGGTTCAAGGATCTGGTCTCGGGCATTTCGGTGCGCGAGGACACGGACGAAGCGACCGGCATGACCCAGAAGATCGTGTCGGACTGGCGGTCGGTGCCGAAGGGCGGCGATCTCAAGCCCGAGATCATCGTGATGGACCCGGCCACGGGCGACCCGATCCGCAACGATCAGGGCGCGCCGATCAGCTACTCCATGTCGGTGGACGCGATCCTGTCGGTCGAGGACGGCCAGGAACTGCGGCCCGGCGACGTGGTGGCGCGTATCCCGCGCGAAGGTGCCAAGACCAAGGACATCACCGGGGGTCTTCCCCGCGTGGCGGAACTGTTCGAAGCCCGTCGCCCGAAAGATCACGCGATCATCGCGGAAGCCGATGGCTATGTCCGCTTCGGCAAGGACTACAAGAACAAGCGCCGCATCACCGTGGAACCGGTGGACGAGACGCTGACGGCGCAGGAATACATGATCCCCAAGGGCAAGCATATTCCGGTGCAGGAAGGCGACTTCGTCCAGAAGGGCGACTACATCATGGATGGCAACCCGGCGCCGCATGACATCCTGCGGATTCTTGGGGTCGAGGCGCTGGCGAACTACATGATCGACGAAGTGCAGGACGTCTATCGCCTGCAGGGCGTGAAGATCAACGACAAGCACATCGAGGTGATTGTCCGCCAGATGCTGCAAAAGCTTGAGATCCTGGACAGCGGCGACACGACGCTTCTCAAGGGCGAACATGTCGACAAGCAGGAGCTGGAGGAAGAAAACGTCAAGGCCCGCAACCGCGGCCTGCGCGAAGCCTCCGCCGAGGCGATCCTTCTGGGGATCACCAAGGCCAGCCTGCAGACCCGGTCGTTCATCTCGGCCGCGTCGTTCCAGGAAACCACGCGGGTCCTGACCGAAGCGTCGGTCCAGGGCAAGCGCGACAAGCTGGTCGGCCTGAAGGAAAACGTCATTGTCGGCCGGCTGATCCCGGCAGGCACCGGCGGGGCGACGAGCCGCGTCAAGAAGATCGCCGCCGACCGCGACCAGACCGTCATCGAAGCACGCCGGAGCGAGGCCGCCGAGGCCGCAGCCCTGGCCGCCCCGGTGGAAGTGGTGCGGACCGAGGCCGAGGCCCTGTTCGACAAGGGTCTTGTCGACATCACCGAGAGCCGCGACTGATCCTCGCTGCTTTCGGCAAAGTCCTTGCCCCCGCCCATCGCATGATGGGCGGGGTTTTTTCTTTCCGGATCGGCGCTTTTCAAATGGAGCGGCGTTCCGCCGCGCAGTCTGGTCTCGCCTCTGGCGCGCAAGAGGCGCGCCAACCGGCTCGGAGGCGGCCTCCGGCGGGAGTATTTGGCAAGGAGCAATTCTTCTTTCGGTGTCCAACGGAATGCCGGACTTCCAGGATTGCCGGCACCTGAGACGGGAGCGCTTTCCTTCGCGGACCCGGACTGGTAGTCAGGAGGAACACAGTAGGATCTCCCGTGCCCGTTTCCGAAAACCTGCGTGGCATCCTTCTGATGTGCGCGTCGATGGCCGCCTTCACCATCAACGACGCCTTCATGAAATCGGTGACCCAGACCTTGCCGCTGTATCAGACGATCGGCCTGCGCGGGCTGATCGCGGTTCTGGGGCTGGGGGGGCTGGTGCTGGCGACCCGCGCCTTCCGGGTCCGGCCAAGCCGGCGCGATGGCGGGTTGATCCTGTTGCGGTCCCTGGCTGATGTCGCGGCGACGATCTTCTTTCTTGAAGCACTTCTCAGGATGGAGCTTGCGAACCTGTCCGCACTTATGCAGGCGCTGCCGCTGCTGATCACCCTTGGCGCGGCGCTGGTCTACGGCGACCGGATCGGCTGGCGGCGGATGACGGCGATCCTGGTCGGTCTTGTCGGCGTCCTGATCATCATCCGCCCCGGAACCGAGGGTTTTGACCGCTGGGCGCTTCTTGGGGTGGCCTCGGTCCTTTGCGTAGTGGTTCGCGATCTTTCCGTGCGTCCGATGCAGGGGCAGGTGCCTTCGGCCCTGGTAGCCCTTGGGGCAGCGGCAGCGGTCTGCGCGATGGGCTGGACCGGAGCCGCAGCGCAAGGACTGGAACCGGTGTCGGGGGCAGACGCGGCAAAGGTCCTTGGGGCCGGCCTTTTTCTCATCGTCGGATACCTGACCTCGGTCATGGCGATGCGCAGCGGCGACATCGGGATGGTGGCGCCGTTCCGCTATACCTCGCTGTTGTGGGCCATCGTGCTTGGCCTTCTGGTCTTTGGCGATCTGCCGGACTTCTGGACGTTCTTCGGGGCGACAATCGTCGTCCTGGCCGGGATCTTCACCCTGTGGCGCGAGCGGGTTTTGCGCCGCAAGGCGGCGTAGGGCAGGGGCCCGGCCGCCGGTTGGGGCCCGTGTTGACACCCCCGGTGATTCCCCCTATACGCCCGCCTACCCAAGCCACCGGTCCTGACCGGGGCAGGGGTCAGAGCGCTTGAAGTGGTCATGATCCGGGACTTGTGCCCCGATCCTCTGGAAATCCACCGCGACATCCCTGAAGGGGGGTGGATGCGGTGTTCGTGTTTTGCGATGGGCGCAAGGCGCGGATCGAGAAGCAGCGTCCCCAAGGCAGGGGCGAGTATCGAAAACGAGGAACGTGAATGCCGACTATCCAACAGCTGATCCGGAAGCCCCGGGAAGCGAACGTGCGGAAATCCAAGTCTCAGCACCTGGAATCCTGCCCGCAGAAACGTGGGGTTTGCACCCGCGTCTATACCACCACCCCGAAGAAGCCGAACTCGGCCATGCGGAAAGTCGCCAA
>JANOER010000175.1:0-22857 GCA_031441285.1 Rhodobacterales bacterium | reverse complement strand
ACGGCCGGGGCTTCTCCTCGCCGACCTCGGCGACCTCCCGCTCGACCTCGTTCTGCGCCTCACGGAAGGGACGGGTGTTCTCGGAGAAACCCCTCTTCAACTCCCCCACGGAGCGGCCGAGGTTCCGCCGAGCATCAGCGGGCGCGCCGTGACGCGCTCGAATCCCGCGTCCTCGAGGCGCCTTGCCACGACGTCGGGCGGACCGAAGTCGAAGATGCTCGCGCTGAGGTAGCGGTACGCCTCGGGGTCCGGCGACAGCCGGCCAAGGAGCGGGACGACGTGCCGCAGGTAGAACCCGTGGAACGGCGCGAACGCCCCCGCCGGGGCGACCGAGTCGAGCGCCAGGAAGGCGCCGCCCGGGGCGAGCACGCGCTGGATCTCGCGGGCGGCCGCGGGCAGGGGGACCAGGTTCCGCAGCCCGAACGCGGCGGTGACGACGTCGAACGTGCCGTCGCGAAACGGCAGGCGAAAGCCGTCGCCGTGGACCGGGTCGAAGCCGGCGGCGCGCTCGCGGGCGAAGGCGCGGCCGCGCTCGAGCATGGCGAAGGAGACGTCGAGCCCGGTGACGGTCCGGCCGCTGCGCGCATACGCCGGCAACGACGAGCGCGCCGAGCCGCAGCACAGGTCGAGGACGCGCGCGCCGGGCGGGACGCCGGCGGCGAGGATCGTGCGCCAGCGGGCGTCCTGGCCGAGGCTCATGAGCGTGTTGAGCAGGTCGTAGCGCCACGAGATGGCGCTGAACATCGTGCCCAGGCGGTCCGGGCGGCGGGTCACGCCGGCGAGTTCGGGGGCGTCCATGGCGGCAGGATAGCGCAGCGGCGGGTGGGAATGGTGCGCCCGATAGGATTCGAACCTATGGCCTACAGCTTCGGAGGCTGTCGCTCTATCCAGCTGAGCTACGGGCGCGCTGCATCGCAATCTACCAGCTTGGGCGCGCCTGCCGCAAGTCGGCCAGCCCCCCGTGGCCCGCGCGGGGCGGCTCTGGTAGACTCGTCGTCGTCGCAGCCCCCGGCCCCCGCCCCCCCGGCCGACCCGCCCGGCTCGATTCTTGGGATCATTCGCAGCGCGCATTCGTCCCGGAGAGCCGGCCGCATGTCGTCCCGCCATCGTCGCTCGCTCGTCTCCCTCGTCGCCGCGTTCGCCGGCGTCGGCCTGGGCATGCTTGGCGGCGTCGGTGCCGCCCGCGCCGTCGCGCCGCGCAGCGAGAATGCCGCGGCGTTCCGAATTCAACTGGTATTGCTGCTTGAGGTAATTGAAAAAAGGATGCGATTCCCACAACGGGTTCGCAAACCGGCGGTCCTTCGGGCCGGGGTCGGAGGGGGCCTTGAATTCGCCCTTGGCCAGAACCTGCTGCGCCTCGACATAGTGCTTCAGGGTCTTGCCCCAGTAGTTGACCTGATGCTCTACCACGCGGGCGGGGTTCTGCATCATCTCGGCCAGATAGGCGGCGGCGGCCTTCATGTAGACATCCGGCGCGGGGCCGGCCAGCGCGGGATCGGCCTTCCGGCGGCTGGTCAGTGCGGCGGTCAGGCGCTTTGACAGGTCCTCGACCTTGGCAAGGTTGTCGTTCAGCCGCAGCTTTCGCGCTTCGGCCTCGGCATCGGGGGTGCGGTCTTCTGTTGTCATGGAAACGTTTTCCCCCTATCGTCGCTGCCGTGCAGCATCGTGTCGCCTATCCCGGCCGGCCATGCCACGAGGGCGCCCGGCCGGGCAAGGAGACATGATGAAGTATATGTTCACCTACGACCTTATGGAAAGTGCGCGCAACACCAATGAGTGGCTGGGGGCGACGGCACGGGCCATGGCGTCCTATCCGGCCTTTGCCTTGTCGATGAACCCGATGCTGCCCTTGATGGCCGCCTGGGGCGAGGTGGCCGAACGCAGCTTCAGCAGGATGATCGCAAAGCCAGACTGGGGCATCCGGTCGATCGTCGGTCCCGACGGGCAGGACCATCTGGTTGACGTGAAGCCGGTGATCGAAAAGCCTTTCGGCGATCTGGTTCAGTTCTTCGTCCGTCGCCGCCCGCCGATGGCGCGGAAGATTCTGCTGATCGCACCGATGTCGGGGCACTATGCCACGCTGCTGCGGTCTACTGTTGCAAGCCTGCTGCCCGATGCCGATGTCTACGTGACCGATTGGCACAACGCCCGCGACATCCCGGTCAGCGCCGGGAAGTTCGACGTCGAGGATTACACGCTTTATCTTGCCGAGTTCATGAAGGAACTTGGCCCGGATTCCCACGTCATCGCGGTCTGCCAGCCGGTGCCGCTGACCCTGGCCGCGACCGCCTATCTGGCCGCCGAACACCCCGAGGCACAGCCAAGGTCGCTGGTCCTGATCGGTGGGCCGGTCGATCCCGATGCCGCCGCGACCGAGGTGACCGATTTCGGCCGCCGGGTCACCATGGGCCAGCTCGAGCATCTGGCGATCCAGCGCGTCGGCTTCAAGTACAAGGGCGCGGGGCGGCTGGTCTATCCGGGCCTGCTGCAGCTGCAAAGCTTCCTCACCATGAACGCCGAACGCCATGGCAAGGCCTTCACCGAGCAGGTCTTCCGCGCCTCGCGCGGCGAGGCGTCGGACCATGATGCCCACAACCGTTTCTACGACGAATACCTGGCCGTGATGGACATGACCGCCGAATTCTACCTTTCGACGGTCGAGCGCATCTTCAAGAACCGCGAGATCGCCACGAATACCTTTGTCGTCGCCGGACGCACCGTGGACTTGGGTGCGATCACCAAGGTGGCGGTGATGACGGTCGAGGGCGCGAATGACGACATCTCGGCCCCCGGTCAGTGCGTGGCGGCGCTGAAGCTGCTGACCGGGCTGCCCGACGCGAAGAAGGCCCAGCATCTTGAGGCGGGAGCCGGACATTACGGCATCTTTGCCGGCAAAAGCTGGCGGCTGAACATCCGGCCACTGGTGCTAAACTTCATCGACAAGGCAGCAGTCGGGGCGGCAGGCAGGCCCAAGGCGAGGATCGCGTTGGCCTCAGGCCAGTAGAAGCGTCGGCAGGCGACCGGACAGGAAGGTCCGCAGCGCCCTCGTCACCGCCTCGGGCTGCTCAAGCTGCGGCATGTGGCCAGCCCCGGCGATGAACTCGAGGCAGCCATGCGGCATCATGCCGGCCAGAAACTCGGTGCGGCGGCGCGGGACGATGGTGTCGGAGGCGCCGGCAAGGATCAGCGTCGGCACATGCGCCTTGCGCAGGGTCTTTTGCTGGTCAGGACGGCGCTGCATCACGCGAAGCTGGCGCTGGAACTGTTCGACCCCCAGGGTTGCTGCCATGTCATGCACCAAAGCCATGATCTCGTCGCGCCAGGGGGCGTCATGCAGGGCCGTTCTGGGCAGCATCTGGGCGATGCAATCGGCCATGTGCCCGGTTTTCGCGGCGACGAGCAACGCTTCCTGTTCTGCGGCAAGTTGGGGGGATTCCGGCAGCGGGTCGGTCGCGATCAGCGCGATCCGGCTGACGGCTTCAGATCGGCGGCGCAGGATTTCGATCGCTATGTTTCCACCCAGGCCGTGACCGATCAGCGCAAATCGCGGGGGAAGCAGCGGGCCGGCTTCGGCGACGATCTTCTCGACCGAGTCTGCAAGACCCGGTGTCAGAAGGACCAGTGGCCGGGTCGCCCCAAGCTCGGCGATCTGCGGCATGAAACTGCGCGCATCGGCCATGAAGCCCGGAATCAGCACCAGCGGCTCGCTCGGGGGCAGGTCCCCTTTGCCTGGCGCGTTCGAAAACTGATGGCTCTGTGAGATCAGCATGGTTGCAGGCTAGCCCACAACCCCTTGCCATCAAAGCAGTCCCCAAGAAACCTTTCGCCAGATCTGGCAGCAAAGCAACATCATCCGGTATTCGATTTCTTCAATTCGTCGGAGTTGGTCGTCGTCAGGCCGGCATGGGCGGCCAGAACGTCCCCGACCGTTTCGACCAGCAGTCCCAGGCAAGCTGGTGTCGAGAACCGGTGGTCCGCATCCCGGACCAGGATCAGCCGCAGGTCGGGGCTGGAAATGTGGTTCAGGAGGCTGAGAGCAACCGCAGGCGGCACATCGGCATCCAGCGTGCCCTGCAAAAGCCGGACCGACATCGGCAAGTGCAACGGGCCGTCAAGGACCAGGTTCCGCTTGCCGTCTTCGATCAGCCGGCGGGTGATCGGATAGGGGTCTGGCGAGTAGAGCGAGGGCAGGAACAGCACGCCGTCCTCAAGCAGCCTCGTGCGGTCAGCAATCGAAAAGTCGTGTTCCCACATCGATTCGGTGAAATCCGGAGCTGTCGCAATGCCGACGAAACCGGCCACGCGCTCGGGCAGGTCGCGGGCCAGAAGAAGCCCGATCCAGCCACCCATGGACGAGCCGACCAGCACCTGGGGCCCAACGGTCAGGGTTTCGATCACCGCCGTCGCATCCTCGCGCCAGTCGCTGATCGCGCCGTCGGCGAAATCGCCGCGCGAGGCACCATGCCCGGAATAGTCGAAACGCAGGTAGGCGCGGCCCGTTGCCTCGGCCCAGGCTTGCAGCCACAGCGCCTTCGACCCGGTCATGTCGGACCGGAACCCGCCAAGAAACACCACGCCGGGCTCTTTGCCCTCGGTCTGGACATACGCGATGTGGCGGCCTTGCGGGGTGGTCAGGAAGGTTGTCATGCGCTGAATATAGGGTCGCGCGTCCCGCTGCGTCAGAGCGGGTTCAACCGACGGGCGAAGAACCGCGCATGGCTTGACTTCGCTCCCCCCGCTTGGCAAACCGGCCCCCGACATAACCCGCAACCGGGCGCTTCGTAGGCGCCAAACCGACGAGGATCAGGCCATGGCCCGGATTTCCCTGACATTTCCAGACGGTAGTATCCGCCAGTATCCGGCCGGGGTCACCCCTGCTGAAGTCGCCGCAAGCATCGCGCCGTCGCTGGCCAAGGCCGCGATTTCGGCGCAGCTCAATGGCAAGCATTGGGATCTGGCCTGGCCGATCCCGGCCGACGCGACCCTGGCGATCAACACCCTGAAAGACGAGACTCCGGCGCTGGAGCTGATCCGCCACGATCTGGCGCATATCATGGCCCGCGCGGTGCAAGAGATTTGGCCCGATGTCCGCGTGACCATCGGCCCGGTCCGCGACTATGGCTGGTTTTACGACTTTGACCGCGAAGAGCCCTTCACGCCCGAAGATCTTGGGCAGATCGAAGCGCGCATGAAGCAGATCATCAACGCCCGCGAGCCGGTGAAAACCGAGGTCTGGTCGCGCGAAAAGGCCGTGGAATACTACCGGGGCCGGCACGAGCCCTTCAAGCTGGAGCTGATCGACCGCATCCCCGAAGGCGAAGACCTGCGGATGTACTGGCACGGGGATTGGCAGGACCTCTGCCGTGGCCCGCACCTGCAGCACACCGGCCAGGTTCCGGCGGATGCCTTCAAGCTGACCCATGTGGCCGGCGCCTACTGGCTGGGCGATGCCTCGCGCCCGATGCTTCAGCGCATCTATGGCCTGGCCTTCCGCAACCGCGACGACCTGAAGGCGCATCTGACCATGCTGGAAGAGGCCGCGAAACGCGACCACCGCAAGCTTGGCCGCGAGATGGAGCTGTTCCACATCCAGGAAGAAGCCCCCGGCATGGTGTTCTGGCACCCGAACGGCTGGACGATCTACCGGCAGCTAGAAGACTACATGCGCGGGCGGCTGCGCACGGCGGGCTACAAGGAGATCCGGACGCCGCAGGTGGTGGACCGGGTGCTGTGGGAGAGGTCGGGCCATTGGGAGGCCTACCGCGAGAACATGTTCATCGTCGAAGTGGACGAGGAAGGTGCCAAGGAAAAGCGGATCAACGCGCTGAAGCCGATGAACTGCCCCTGTCATGTGCAGGTCTACAATCAGGGTCTGAAATCCTACCGCGACCTGCCCCTGCGGCTGGCGGAATTCGGGTCGTGCCATCGGTATGAAAGCTCGGGCTCGATGCACGGTCTGATGCGGGTGCGTGGCTTCACGCAGGACGACGCGCATATCTTCTGCACGGAAAGCCAGATCGAAGGCGAATGCGCCGGGTTCATCCAGCTTCTGTCGTCGGTCTACAAGGATCTGGGCTTTGACAGCTTTGACATCAAGCTGTCCACTCGCCCCGAAGTGCGGATCGGCACGGATGCGCAGTGGGATATCGTGGAAGGCGCGCTGACGGGGGCCATCGAGAAGCTGGGCCTGCCCTACGAGATCAACCCCGGTGACGGGGCCTTCTACGGCCCGAAGCTGGACTTCAAGCTGACCGACGCCATCGGCCGCCAATGGCAGTGCGGCACCTTCCAGGTTGACGCGCAGCTGCCCGACCGTCTGGGCGCGGAATATGTCGGCGAGGACGGCGCGAAGCACATGCCCTACATGCTGCACCGCGCCGTGCTGGGGTCGTTCGAACGCTTCATCGGCATCCTGCTGGAAAACTACGCTGGCAGGCTGCCGTTCTGGCTGGCCCCCCGGCAGGTTGTCGTCGCCTCGATCGTGTCGGACGCCGACCCCTTTGTGCATGAGGTCGTGGCCGCGCTGAAGAAGGCCGGCGTCCGGGCCGAAGCCGATACCCGCAACGAGAAGATCAACTACAAGGTCCGGGAACATTCGGTCGGCAAGGTTCCTGCAATTCTTGCCATCGGCATGCAGGAGGTCGAGGCCCGGACTGTTTCAGTCCGCCGCCTTGGCGAGACGCGCACTGAAACGATCAGCCTGGATGCGGCCATTACAAGCCTCGGCTTCGAGGCTCTGCCGCCGACCGGAACCTGAGGCAATCACCTGTGCATCAAAGATTTATTCTCAGGAGGTCCCGAAGGTTCCCCGGCTGGGTTTGCACATGCGCAGTTCACGAAATCGTTGATCGCACGTCGGGACTGTAACGCTGGGCAGGGCTGGTCGAACTGGAAGGCATGTCGGAAGCACGCGGCTGTCGACTGTTGAAACCGACCCAACCAAAGGAATGCTTACATGTCTTATCAATCGAAAGCTCTTGTGATTGCTGGTGCACTGATTGCCGCTCTGGCTGGTGCCGCTTCGGCCGAGGAAAGCGAAAAGTGCTTTGGCGTGGCGCTTGCCGGCCAGAATGACTGCGCCGCCGGCGAAGGCACCACCTGCGCCGGGACTTCGAAGGTCGACTATCAGGGCAATGCCTGGAAGCTGGTTCCGGCCGGCTCTTGCGTGACCATGGAACTGCCTGCCGCAGGCGATGGCATGGCCCGCATGGGCAGCCTGGAAAAGCTTGACCGCGACATGGCCATCTGACCATTGCCCGAACCCTTCCGGCCCATGGCCGGAAGGGTTCCCTTTCCAACGGGATCACGCCGATGCTTGACCAGACCCGCCAGAGCCTGCCCGCCCGTGCCGGAGTCGGGTACAAGCCGCAGCATTTCAGCGCGATCCTCGCGGATGCCGGTGCCGTCGGCTGGCTGGAAATTCACGCCGAGAATTACATGGGCGAGGGCGGTCGTCCGCTGGCACAGCTTCGCCATCTGGCCGAAAGATTCCCGATCTCGGTGCATGGCGTTGGCCTGTCCATCGGCGGCGAAGACCGGCTTGACCGTGACCACCTTCTGCGTCTCAAGCATCTTTGCGGCTGGCTTGAACCGGCCAGCTTTTCTGAACATCTTGCCTGGTCGACCCATGACGGCGCCTATCTGAACGATCTGCTGCCCTTGCCCTACACTTCTGCAACGCTGGCCCGCGTTGCCGACCACATCGACGAGGTGCAGGCAATCGTCGGCCGCCGGATGCTTTTGGAAAACCCCTCGACCTATGTGGCCTTCGCAGAAACAACGATGGGCGAGGTAGAGTTCCTGGCCGAACTTGCCCGCCGCACCGGCTGCGGGCTTCTGCTTGATGTAAACAATGTGTACGTCTCGGGCATCAATCAGAACGCCGACCCGCAGGCCTATCTTGACGCATTCCCCTTGGACCTGGTCGGTGAAATCCATCTTGGCGGCCATGACGAGGATTGCGACGATCTTGGCCAGCGCCTTCTGATCGACAGCCATGGCGTCGAGGTCGTGGACCCTGTGTGGGCGCTTTATTCACGGGTCATTGCCAAGGGCGGCCCACGTCCGACCCTGATCGAATGGGACAATGACGTGCCGGACTGGACGATCCTTGCCGCCGAAGCCGATCGTGCCGCCCGCCTGCTGGAGCCTGCCGGATGAGAGCGCAGACAGCACAGCAAGGTCCAGAAGGCTGCTTCGGGACTGTCCGGCCCGCTGGCCGGCCCGCCGCGGGATCCGCAGCATGACCGAGGCCGCCTTTGCAAGGGCGCTTCTCGACCCCGAGGCCGCCCTTCCCGCCGGGATCATTGATCCGATGGGCCGCCCCGCGCCCAAGAGGTTCTCGGTCTATCGCAACAACGTGGCCTCGTCGCTGACCCGCGCGCTTGAGGCCGCCTTCCCGACCGTGCGCAAGCTTGTCGGTGAAGAATTCTTTGGCGCGATGGCGGTCGTATTCCTGCGCGCCCATCCGCCCCGGTCGCGGATGTTGATGCTTTACGGTGACGACATGCCTGGTTTTCTTGAGGGTTTCCAACCTGTTGCGCATCTGGGTTATCTGCCCGATGTCGCGCGGCTGGATCAGGCAATGCGTCAAAGCTATCACGCGGCTGACAGCACGCCCTTGTCCGGGTCCGAGTTCCAGCACCTTGTCAACGAGGACATCGGCGGATGTCGTCTGAGCCTGGCTCCGGCACTTCGGGTGGTGCGGTCATCCTGGCCCATACAGTCGATCTGGGCGGCGAATGCCGATGGCGGCCCGGCTCCACGGCCCGGCTCCGAAACGGCGCTGGTGCTGCGGCCGGACTTCGATCCCCGACCGCATCGCCTTTCCGAAGGCGGTGGCGCCCTGATACAGGGCCTGCTTGACGGCGCGACGCTTGGGCAGAGCCTGGAGGCGGCAGAGGGGCCGGTGGATCTGCCTGCAGTCCTGTCGCTGCTGATTTCCGGCAAGGCCATTATTGGAGTTTCCGCATGACCCCACTTCTGTCTCTTTACGACAGCGCCGCCGCCGCAGTTGGCCGACAGGCCAGCTGGCTTTTGCCGACCGCTGCGCGGCTGGTCTTTGCCGGCGTGTTGCTTGGCTATTTCTGGGCCTCAGCCGCGACCAAGCTTGACGGGTTGTTCACGCCCTCGCTGGGGGCCTATGCGCAGATCTTTCCGAAAGTGTTCGAGGCGGCGGGCTATGATGTCAGCCAGATGGGCGCTTGGCACAAGTTGGTCGTGCTTGCCGGGGCCTGGGCTGAATTCTGCCTTCCGGCTCTGATCGTCCTGGGCCTTTTCACCCGGCTTTCGGCGCTTGGAATGGCCGGCTTTGTCGTGGTTCAAAGTCTTACCGACATCATCGGTCACGGTGCCGCACCCGAAACGGTTGGCCAGTGGTTCGACCGGGCGTCGGACGCACTTATCCTGGATCAACGCGCGTTCTGGATGCTGCTTTTCCTTGTGCTGATCGTCAAAGGTGCCGGCCCGATTTCGGCGGATCGCTTCCTTGCGGTTGCAAGGCCCCGCGTTCCGGCTTGATTTTCGCCGAATCCTTGGCATCATCGCGCAAGTGACGACAGAATTCCTGACCGGCTCTCCGAACGACGGCCCTGGAAGACCTGGTGGCACGGCCCGCGGCAATGGCGCTGCGGGGGGTTCTGAGAGGAGAAGCGGCATGCCGACGGGCACCGTGAAGTGGTTCAATTCGACCAAGGGCTATGGTTTCATCGCGCCGGACAATGGCGGCAAGGACGTGTTTGTGCATATTTCGGCGGTTGAACGTGCCGGGCTGAAGGGCCTGAACGACAACCAGAAGATCGGCTTCGAATTGCAGTCGGGCCGGGACGGGAAAGAGTCGGCGGGCGACCTGCGGCTGCTTTGATCTAGGAGGTCAGCGCGGCTTCGGTCGCGCTGTCCCACCCCAGGAACCAGCGTACCCCGTCCTGGATCACCGGCCGTTTCATCACGGTCGGCTGGGCAGCGATCTGCGCCTCGGGGTCTGATGCTTTCAGGAAATCGTTGAAGGCGCGGTAAGTGGTGGACTGCTGGTTCACTGCCCTTGATCCGAATTCATGGGTGATAGCCTCGATCTCGTCAGGTGAGAGCGGCTCGGCCCGGATGTCGCGGAAGGTGACTTGCCTGCCAGCCGCCTGAAGCGTCTTCAGCGCCCGCTTGCAGGTGTCGCAGGTGGAGATGCCGTAGAGGATCATCGGTTCAGGGTCCTTCGTGTCCACGGTGGACAGGTTTTCGGGCAATTTGATTTCAAAGGGTTGGCCATGGGCAATTGGACCGGTGGTAACACATGCCCACCGATGCCGCAAAGGTCCCTAGCCATGGATCATCCGGGTTATCGTGACCCCGGCCCAGGCGGAGACGGCGGTGAGAACCCCGCCCCAGGTGACGTCGGTCACCACCATGGTCCAGTGCCAGTCGCGCATGATGCTCCACGAGGTGAACTCGTAGGTGCCATAAGCCATGAGGCCGATGATCAGCGCAGGAAGGATCAGGGGCGAGCCGGTTTTGATCGCCGGAAGCGAGACGAGGTACACAAGGCCCGCGACGTAAGCCAGGTAGAAAAGGGCGGCAGGGGCCAGGCGGATCGGCTCGGCCATCAGGGGGCCGATGTGGCGGGTGAAGAGGGGTTTCATCACCAGCGTCAGCATGATCGCGTCCAGGATCAGGAAGACGGCGGCGGTGGTGAGGTAGAGGGTAAGGGTCATCGGTGGCTCCCGGTTTCAGAAGAGGTAGGGCGAGAGGGGGCGAGGGGTAGGGGTGAGACGCGGCCCCGCGCCCCGCGCTGGGAGAAATCGCTCCAGTGGAGCGTTTTCAGCGGCGAACGCCCCGGCACGCTTGCCGGGGCCGGGGGAGCATTCATAGAGCACCACGACCGGTAACCGCAGGTTGACCAAACCCCAGGATGATCGGCCCATGTCGCGATACATCCGCCCCAAAGTGCCCGGCGCATCGGTGTTTTTCACCGTGTCATTGGCCGATCGGGGCGCGCGGACGTTGGTCGATCATGTCGAGGTTCTGCGCGAGGCGGTGCGGGTGACGAAGGCCGAACCTCCGTTCAGGATCGACGCATGGGTGGTGTTGCCCGACCACATGCATGCGGTGTGGACGTTGCCGGAGGGGGAAGCGGATTACGCGGTGCGCATGGCGGCGATCAAGGCGCGGTTTACGCGGGCGATGACCGGTAGGGTGGGGTTCCACCTCACCGGGATCGAAGAATGCCGAGCGGAGGCGCATGAGGTTGGTGTGGCAGGTGGGGTGGAGCCCCACCCTACAGTGAACGGCAGACCGCGTTCCAAATCGAAGGTGGCGAAGGGCGACGGGCGGGTATGGCAGCGGCGGTTTTGGGAGCACCACATCCGGGATTGTGAGGCGTTTGCGGCATGTGTCCGGTATTGTTGGATCAATCCGGTGAAGCACGGGTTGGTCGAGCATCCAAGGGAGTGGCCATATTCGTCGTGGCATAGGGATTCCGGTGGTGATCCGGTTTTGTAGGGTGGGGTCCCACCCCACCATGCGACGGTGGGAATGGAAGGGGCCAGTGCTTGGGAAGCGGGATGCGGAAGAGTGGTGGGGTGGAACCCCACCCTACGCTTGCTACTGGACCTGTCGGCGTTTCACTATGAGCGGATCGCGGCGGGGGATCGTCGAAGGCGCGATCATCTGACCCGGCGATCCGGGCGTTAACCCGTTGATCGGGATGTGTTTTGGCTGTCTTTTTTCGGTCTTCCTTGCGTCTTTCTTCTGTCTCTACGCGCGTAGAGACGGAAAGGTATTAACCATTCCAGGGACTCGGGGTTGAAAGGGGGAGTCGGGCTGAAGCCCGACCTGCGGGTGGTGCGCTGTAGCGCACCCTACGCTTGCGTGAGCCGGGGTCTGAGGTTGCCGGGGAAGGCCCCGGGTCAGGCCCGCGGCGGAGGAACCTTTGCGGGGTAAGCGCCCGGGCAGGCTTGCGAGAGCCGGGGGCAGGGCGGGTTTTCAATATACCATCGGGGCGTGAGGTTTGGGGGGAACCCCAAGCGACGCTTGCCAGGGCCGTGACTGTTCCATCCCGGATCATCACTTGGACCCTCGGACATGCTGCCATCTTAATAGCCAAGCGACGCCGCCGCCGAAGGTGCGGGCGGTGATCCAGGCCAGCGCGGAGCCAGCGTCGTCGCTGGCCGAGCGGTTCGGTACCACCGCGCTGCCTGTCTGCAAAGGGAAGCATCGCGCCAGCGTGCATGGCCGCAGCCACATGCCGCACCGGCTGCAAACGACACTGACCCCGGCGCAGGAAGCTGTGGCGGTCATGTTGCGAAAGACGCCGCCGGCGTCCATCTCGCCCGGCCCCTTGAAGCGCCGGAGGTCGATCTTGCCCCCGCCTTTGCTATTTGGGCCGCCAAGGCCCGTGGCCAGCCAAGTCTCTTTCCCGGCATCATCCGCCACATGAAGGCGGCGCGCGTCGCGGCGCATCCCTGCCGGGCCCGGATTTCGGCCTTGGCTTGGCTTTGCCGCAGCACTACCTTCCGGGGCATGTGGCGGATATTCCTTCTTGGCGGACTTCTGACAGCGGGTGCTGCGCCGGCGCTGGCGCATCCCCATGTCTGGATCGAGACGCAGATCGAAGTGATCGTGAATGATCGCAACGAGGCGACTGCGCTGCGGATCAGCTGGACCTACGACGATCTTTATTCGCTGTATATCGTGGGCGACATGGGGCTTGACCCCGACTGGGACGGCAAGCTGACGCCCGAGGAGGAGGCCCGGCTTTCGGGGTTCGACATGGACTGGGATCCGGATTTTGCCGGCGATATCTATGCGTTGCAGGGCGACACGCCGCTGGCGCTGTCGCGTCCGAAAGACTGGACCGCGACCTATGCCGGCGAGAAGATCACCTCGACCCATTTGCGCAGCTTTGACGCTCCAGTGCCGCTTTCCGATGTGGCGGAGGCCAAGCCTCTGGTCGTGCAGGCCTATGATCCCGGATACTATGTCGCCTATTCCATACCCTTCGATCCGGTGGTGACCGGCGGGGCGGGCTGCAGCGCTGCGACCTTCGTGCCCGACATGGACGAGGCACAGGAAAAGCTGCTGGCGGCCTTGTCCGAATACACGCCGGATGTCGACCTGGAGGCAGAGTTTCCAGCCGTGGGTGCCGGTTTCGCCGAGGAAGTGCGGGTGACATGCAGCGCGCCGTGATGATCACAGGTCTGGGACTGCTGCTGGCCGGCGGCCTGTTGTGGCTGACCGGCGCGCTGGACGGGCTTGCGGGCTGGCTGCAGGCCGGGCAACGGGGGGCGCAGGATCAGCTGGCCGGGGCGATCCGGGCGCTGCGGTCGGGCGAGGCCGGGGCGCTGGCGGCGTTCTGGACGGTGTGCTTCGGTTACGGGGTGCTGCACGCGGCGGGGCCGGGGCATGGCAAGCTGATCATCGGCGGCTACGGCGTGGCGCGGCGGGTGCCGGTGGGCAGGCTTGCCGGGCTGGCGCTGGCCTCAAGTCTTGCGCAGGCGGCGGTCGCGGTGGCGCTGGTCTATGCGCTGGTGGCCGTTCTGGGCCTGACCCGCAGCGCCGTGGAAGGTCTGGCCGCGGACTGGGTGGCACCGGTTGGCCACGCGATGATCGCAGGTCTGGGCCTGTGGCTGGTCTGGCGCGGGATCGGCGGTCTGCGGCGCATGGCAGCGGACGCAGGGCGCGCAGCTGGCCCTGACCATGGCCCTGACCATCGCCATGGCCATCACGATCACTCCCACGACCCGCACCATGTTCACGGCCCGGACTGCGGCCATGCGCATGGGCCGACGATCGAAGAGGCGGCCCGGGTCCACAGTTTTCGCGACGGGGTGACCCTGGTGGCCGGGATCGCGCTTCGCCCCTGTTCGGGCGCGCTGTTCGTGCTGATCCTGACCTGGCAGCTGGGGATCGCCATGGCCGGCGTGATCGGGGCCTTCGTGATGGGGCTAGGCACCGCGACGGTCACGGTTGCCGTCGCCGCGATGGCGGTCTGGGCACGCGAGGGGGCCTTTGCCGCCCTGCCGCAGGGCCGGGTCGCGCGGGCGATCCCGGTGGTCGAAGTGGCGCTGGGCGGGGTGATTGCCGTGGCGGCCCTGGGGCTGCTGGTCGGGTCGCTTTGACCTGAGCGCGCGGCGCACGGGGTGGCTTGTTCCCGGCGGGGGCGGCGGGTAACCAAGGCCGGATGACCGCAGCCTCAGGATTCTCCTCTCATGCCCGGGCCACGCTTGCGCTGGGCCTTCCCCTTGCGGGGTCGCATCTGGCGCAGGTGGCGCTGCATGTGGCGGACGTGGTCATGGTCGGCTGGTATGGCGTCGTGCCGCTGGCCGCAGTCGTCCTGGGGGCCTCGACCTTCTTCATCGTCTATGTGGTCGGCGCGGGCTTTGCCAAGGCGGTGATGCCGATGGTCGCCGCCGCCCTGGCCCGGGGCGACGAGGCGCAGGTCCGCCGCGACACGCGGATGGGCCTGTGGCTTTCGATCGGCTTCGGCATTCTGGCGTTGCCGCTGTTCTGGTGGTCGGGACCGGTGCTTCTGGCGCTGGGGCAGAACCCGGAGGTTGCGGCAATCGCGCAGGATTATCTGCGGGTTATCGGCTTCGGGCTGGTGCCGGCGCTGTGTGTGACGGTGCTGCAAAGCTATCTTGCCGCCTTTGGCCGGATACGGGTGGTTCTGGTGGTGACTGTCCTGGCCGTCGTGCTGAACGTCGCGGTGAACTGGGCGTTGATCTTCGGCAACTGGGGGTTTCCAGAGCTTGGGGCGCAAGGCTCGGCGGTGGCGACAATCCTGGTTCAGGTGATGTCGCTGGCCATTCTGGCGGTCTATGCCGGGATGCTGCCCGAGCTGCGGCGCTTTCACCTCTGGCAACGGTTCTGGCGTCCGGACTGGCCGGCGATGCGGCTGGTCTGGCGGCTGGGCGTGCCGATCGGGCTGACCGGCCTGGCCGAGGGCGGGATGTTCAACGCCTCGGCGCTGATGATGGGCTGGATCGGGACGGTCGAGCTTGCCGCTCACGGGATCGCGCTGGAGGTGGCGGCGCTGACCTTCATGCTGCATGTCGGGCTGTCCAGTGCCGCGACGATCCGCATCGCGCGCTTTGAGGGGCAGGGCGACCAGGTGGCGTTGCGGCATGCGGCGGCGGTGGCGCTGGTGATCTCGTTCGGGGTGGCGGTGGCCTCGGTCATCCTGCTTCTGGCGGTTCCCGGACCGATCGTGGCGCTGTTTCTGGACCTGGACAAACCCGAAAGCGCCGCGATCCTGGCCTATGGCGTGCTGCTGCTGGCGGTGGCTGCGCTGTTTCAGCTGGCGGACGGGATGCAGGTGATGGCGCTGGGCCTTTTGCGCGGAGTGCAGGATACCCGCGTGCCGATGGTGCTGGCGGCGGTCAGCTACTGGCTGATCGGCATTCCTTGCGGCTATGTGCTGGCCTTTCCGCTTGGGCTGGGCGGCGTCGGCCTTTGGCTTGGGCTGGTCGCGGGTCTGGTCTGTGCGGCGGCAAGCCTGATGTGGCGGTTCTGGCGTCTGGTGCGCTAAATGCCGCTCCGCGCTCCCGTGCGGGCGCTTGTCGCTGGGGGGGCGTCAGCGCCAGAGCGGGGCAAGGCTGGCGAGCCGGCCCTGCGCTTTCGCCAGCAGCCGGTTCAGCGGTCCGGGGCGCGGGATTGCGCCCCCGGCCAGCCGGTCAAGCGCCACCTCGGGCGGGCAGGGGCGGCGGCTGACCGGATCCCAGTAGCGCGGATAGGCGATCAGGGCGGCATGCGCGAGTTGGGCCAGATCGACCGCGCCGCGCCATGCCGGCACCGGGCCAAGATCGCGGGTCAGGCCCCAACCGGCGTAGAACGGCGCGCCAAGGCAGGTGACCGGCAGGCCACGGACCAGCGCCTCGAAGCCCAGAAGCGAGGTCATGGTCCAGACCTCGGCCACCTCGGCCAGAAGCGCGGCCGGGTCGGCGTCGGACAGGACAAGGTCGGCAAGGCCGCGCAGCGCGTGGTCCGCGACCCCCCCCGGACGCAGGCCCGCGACCACATCGGGATGCGGCTTGTAGATCACGACCGCACCGGGGTTCGCCGCCCGCACCGCGTGCAGAAGCGCCAGGTTGGTGCGGACCGCGCCGGCACCGGTCAGGATCGAGGCGTCATCCTCGACCTGGCCGGGAACCAGGATGCGGTGGCCGTCGGGCAGGGGCGGCAGGGGCGGGCAGGCGGGGTTATACTTCGACAGTCCCTCGGCGCGCAGCCGGTGCAGCAGCCGGTTGGCCCGGTCCTGCCCGCCGGGCGGCAGCGGTGCTGCGATCAGCCGGTCCAGCCGCGACGGGCGGGTGGGGTCATAGTAGATGCCAAGATCGTCGGTGACGAGGCTGAGCGGCGGCACCAGATCCGCCCCAAGCCCGCGAGAGCGCAGAAAGCCGTCCTCGACCCGCAGGCAGCGCGACATTGGCGCAAAGCCGTCCGGCATCTTCGAGGCCCAGATCAGGAGCGTCCGCCCGGTGCGCGCGGCAAGGGCATCGGCAGAGGCGGGGTCACCCCGGAAGCGCAGGGGCCGCGTCTGCCCGAAAAACGCCTGCAGGCGCGGGCGCTTCCACTGCCGCATCCCGGCGGCGACATGGCCATGGCGATCCTCGCGGAAGGCGCGGGCCTCGGCCTCAAGCTGGTCGATCACGTCCTGCAGGTCGCACAAGCGGTCGCGGCAGGGATCGTACCAGAGCGGCGCAAGGATCATCGCCCCGGCGAAAAGCTGCGCGGGCGTCAGGCTGCGGACGCGGCGGGACAGGGGCTGGACATCCTTTGTCAGGCCCCAGCCGGCGTAGAAGGGCTGGCCGAAGACCTTTGGCCGGTGGCCGTGCAGGATCGCCTCGAAGCCAAGCTGGGAGGACACGGTGTAGACCGCTGCCGCTGCCGCCAAAAGCCGGTGCGGCGAGACCGGGGCGGTCAGCAGCGTCACCCGGCCTGCGGCATCGGCGGGACCGAAATGGCCGGGCCGCAATCCTGCGGCGGTTGCGGGATGGCAGCGGATCACGATCCGTGTGTCGGGAAAATCCTGCATCGCCGCCGCCAGCAAGTCGCGGAATGTCGCTGCCGACGCAGCACCATGCCGGATCGATGCGTCGCCGGCGGTCTGGTCGACAACCAGAACGAAGCCTGGATCCGGAACCGGAAGGTCGGGGTCATGGATATTGTATTTTGACAAATCGAGATGCTTCAGCCGCGCAATTGCAGCCTCAGCGGCATAAAGAATGTTCGAATTGTGCAAGTCAGCCGACGCAAGGATGCCCTCAAGCCGCGACGGCGCGCTGCTGTCGAAATGCACTCCGACCGGATCGACCAGAATTCCCAGCGGCAGATCGCGTCTGACGCGTCCGGGTTGGATCGACCGCAGGAAGGCATCTTCAACCCGAACCAGAGGCACCGACCGGCGGGCCGCCACGGCCTCACCCCGCCAGGCGGTTTGGCTGCGTCCCCAGACCAGAACGCCGTCCTTTGGGCCGGGTAGGCCGAAGCGCAGATCGTGCCCGGCAAGGGTCAGGATGCGGTGCAGCCTGGCGTCGCGGGCGAAAGACAGGTTCTGATGCCAGAGGCGCATTGGCACCCCGGGCAGAAGCCCGGCCGGGTCAGTTTGCGACGTTGGCTGTGTTGGCAAGGGTGGTCACCGCCCCGGTCGAGCCGGTGATGGCGCTGAGCGTCTTTTGCCACTGCACGAACGGCGCTTCGGTCACATACAGCGTGTCGCCGTCGCGGATCTGGAAATCGCGTGCCTCGAACAAGCTGGAGGGTTCGGTCAGATCGAACACATAGACCATGCGCTGCGAGCCGACCAGATCGCTGCGGCCAAGGACGGCGTTGGCCACCCCAGCACCTTCGTCGCGCAGGACAAAGACACCCGTCGGATCGGCGGTGACGGTCGAGAGGCCACCGGCACTGGCAATCGCCTCCAGCGCCGACAGGCGTTCGGATTCGAACGGCACCAGGCTTTGTCCGCCGGTCGCGCCAAGGGCGATGAAGTTGCGACTGTCCTTTTCGACGACGATCTTGTCGCCGGGGCGCAGCGCGATGTCGAGATCGGGGTTGCGGTAAAGGTCCTTCAGCCAGATCGCGCCGGTCTGGGTGCCACGGGTGAGGCGAACAAGGGCGATGCCCGGATCAATCGTGACCCCGCCGGACCGGGCCAGCATCGTGGCCAGCGTCCGGGTCGAGGCTTCGATCGGAAAGACCCCGGCCCCGGCAGCCTGACCCGCGATCGACACGCTGGACCCGGTGCCCGCGACCCGCGTGACCGAGACCTGCGGATCGGGGGTCTGGTTTTCAAGCAGGCGGGTGATGGCCAGCCGCAGGCCTTCGGGCGTCTGGCCGGCCGCCAGCAAGCGGCCAGCGTAGGGGATGAAGATGAAGCCTTCGCCATCGACCTGTATTTCGGTCAGGGCTGAAATCCTTTGCCCGGTATTGCCCAGCAAGGGTTCGTCCTTGACGTTCTCGTAGACGGTGATCGACAGCGTGTCTCCGGCTGCGATCACATCCGACCCGATGACCGTGGCCGTTCGGAATGCCTGGCTGAAACCAAGAGCGGGAACCACGTCGGTGACCCGGGCGACGCTGCGCGTGACGTTGACCACGAAGGCATCGCCGGTCGTGTCCGTACCTTTGCCGTAGATCTCGTTCTTGGTCGGGCCGGAGCGCGGCAGGGCACATGCCGATGCAAACGTGACCAGGATAAGCGCGATTACCGTCGCAGTTGGCGTCTGTCCTGTCCGCACCAAATCCTGCGCTCCCCCCGGGTGTTTTTCGCATTTTGCGGGAACCCTACTGGAAGCGCCAAGGCAAGGCCAGCCGCAACCGACCGTTTCAGCGGACAAGGCGCAACTGTTGCCGGGGTGCAGCGGAGCCGGAGCGCTGTGCCTCGTAGGGATCGTCCTGCGAAAGCAGCATGTCGGCGACCTGCCGCAGCAGCGCGCGCCGTCCGCTGGCCGAATAGAAGCCACCCACCACTTGCGATGTTTCAAGCAGGAAGTGGCGGTAGTCACGATACGCCCGGGTGTCGGGACGCACCGGGGCTGCAAAGAAATCCTCCAGCGGCTGTGAAGAGACGAACTCGGGCTTGGCATAGACGGCTGCGCCGAAACTGCGCAACGGCAGTCCGCGCCACAGCGCCTGCTGACCGGCGGTCGAGTTCACCGTGACGGCAGAGCGCGCCTCGTTCAGAAGCGCGGCCAGCTTGCCGCCGCGCAGGAAATGCACGCGGCCAGTCAGCCCGTGCAACCGGGCCAGACGCCGGATTTCGCGGGCCAGCGGCACCCGCCCGTCCTCAAGCGGATGGGCTTTGAACACAAGGTGGTGATGGCGGGGGGCGCCCTTGGCGAAACCCGCCATCACCAGGACCAGAAACTCGGTCATGGTGGAAAACGGCGAATGGTCGCGAAAGCTTGCGTCGTGTTCCAGTTGCAGGATCGCGAGGTGATAGGGAAAGCCGCCCCGCCGGATGCGCATGGTGGCCAGCCGCCGTTCCAGCCGGTGGACGGGCATCAGGAGGAACCGTTGCAGGTAAAGCCGGAACTCCTGCCCGACGGTCAGGGCGCGGTGCGGACGGAAGTTGCGATAGGCGCGCAGGCCGAGGGCGACAAAGCCGTGGTAGATCGCACCCCAGAACATGTGCTGGCGCATGTCGCCCCAGGTGGCGGGGGTGTCCGGCAGATCAACATCGACCTTGGCAAGCGCCGCCTGCATTGCCGGCACGTCCAGACCCATCAGTCGGGAATGCCCGTTGGACCCGCCGCGTTCATAAGTGACCCAGTAGGGACGCAGATAGCCTTCCTCGAACACATGCACGACAAGGCCGCGGGCGCGGGCGAGGGCGATGGCGGTGGCATGGATCGGGCGCGTGTCGCCGTAAAGCACCAGATCGGTGATGCCGAGGCGATCCAGAAGGTCGCCGCAGACGTCCGGCCAGCGATCCTGCGGCGCGTCAAAGGCGACATAGCCCGGCCCGGGCCAGAACACCCGGTCGCCGAAGTTGAAACCGACGCGCCAGACCGTGGCCCCGGCGGCGCGCAACAGGCCTCCAAGCCGGTGGAACCAGGGCCCGTGCGGGCCCTGCAGGAAAAGGAATCGGCGGTCATGTGCTGTCACGCGGGTCGGTCCTGGCATGCGGTCGGCTAGCAAGAGCCTATTGCCGGACTAAAGCAGAAATTGCGAGAAAAGATGAAGACATCAAGGCAGCGACCAGCACGGTCTTGCAAGGCGCCGCAGCCCGGCTTAGGTCGGAAGCAGCGAAAGGGGGACGGCATGTTCACCGGAATTGTTACCGACATCGGCCGGATTGTCGATGCGAAGGTCACCGGCGATCTGCGGGTGCGGGTCGCCACTGGGTATGACGTGGCGGGAATTGACCTTGGCGCCAGCATCGCCTGCGACGGGGTCTGCCTGACGGTTGTGGCTTTGGGCGTGGCATCGGGTGTGGCATCGAGCGGCGGCGCGGATGGCTGGTTCGACGTCGACATCTCGGGTGAAACAGTGTCGAAGACCAATCTTGCCGGTTGGGTCCCCGGACGGCGGATCAACCTGGAACGCGCCCTGAAGGTCGGGGACGAGCTTGGCGGGCACATCGTCTCGGGGCATGTCGACGGGTTGGCAGAGGTGGTGGCGGTCCGGCCCGAGGGCGGGTCGGTCCGGGTAACGTTCCGCGCCCCCGAGGCCCTGGCGAAGTTCATCGCACCGAAAGGATCCGTCGCGCTGAATGGCACCTCGCTGACGGTGAACGAGGTCGACGGGGCGGAGTTCGGGGTGAACTTCATCCCCCATACCCAAGGGGTGACGACCTGGGGCGCGGTGGCGGTCGGGGACCGGGTGAACCTGGAGGTCGACACGATGGCGCGCTATGTGGCGCGGCTGCGGGAGTTTGACTGAGGTGTCGCCCGGGGCAGGACCCGGAGGGTTTCACACCCTCCGCAGTCCGCCGGTTTCTTGAACCGGTGGCGAAACCGGCTGCCTGCCTGTGGGATACTCGTGCAGAAAGGAACCGCAATTTTGGTCAGATGCGGTGGAATTCCGATGGGCAGCATCCTGCCTGACTGACAGGCCGGTGGCCGGTCATCCGGGGTCAGCCCGGCACGTTCCGGATTGAGGGTTGGTCCAAAATGAAAGACGGCGGCCGCTGCGGGCCGCCGTCTGTTGTTCGTTGAAGAGTCGATCAGGCCGCGCGTCCAACCAGAACGCTGCCGACCTGCTTGGCGGCACCGACTTCGTCGACGCCCGATACGGCCGCGACTTCGCGGGTCAGGCGTTCCAGCGCGGCCTCGTACAACTGACGCTCGGAATAAGACTGCTCGCGCTGGTCGTCGGCGCGGTGCAGGTCACGGACGACCTCGGCGATCGACAGCAGGTCACCGGAGTTGATCTTCTGTTCATACTCCTGCGCGCGGCGCGACCACATGGCGCGCTTGACCTTGGCCTTGCCCTTCAGGGTGTCCAGCGCCTTGGTCACCACATCCGGGGGCGACAGGGCGCGCATGCCGATGTCCAGCGCCTTGTGCGTCGGCACGCGGAGGGTCATCTTGTCCTTCTCGAAGGAGATGACGAAAAGCTCCAGCTGAATCCCGGCGATCTGCTGTTCTTCGATCGAGATGATCTTGCCCACGCCATGCGCAGGATAGACCACGAAATCGTTCGGGCGGAAGTCAGGCTTCTTCGATTTGGTCATTCGGCATTTTCCCCAGAAAATCAGCCCTTCCGTGACAAAGACCCCTGACGCCGGGAACCCCACCCGGGCGTCAGAAGCTGGATTGTCACAAGATGATTGAGCCCGGAAACGTCATTTCGGGCCGCGGATCAGGCTTCCATACTTGTTTGTAAACAAACCATAACACAAATCGGTGCTGATTCCAACTGGCGACGCAAGCGGTTGCATCGCTGTAACCATCTGGAAAAGCTTGAATATCGCCGATGTGAACGATTCGATGTGTCGATGCCGACCGAATCGGCGCGCGGCTCAGCCGCCGCTGCCGGCGGATTCGGAGAAATACTTGTCCAGCTTGTCGCTTTCGCCGTCGCGAGCTTCATAGTCCGGCATCGGGTCTTTCTTCGTGACGATCACCGGCCATTGCACCGCATATTTGCGGTTGAAGGTGACCCATTTCTCCATGTCCGGCTCGGTATCGGGGCGGATCGCGTCGGCGGGACATTCGGGTTCGCAGACGCCGCAGTCGATGCACTCATCGGGGTGGATGACGAGCATGTTCTCGCCTTCATAGAAGCAGTCGACCGGGCAAACCTCGACGCAGTCGGTGTATTTGCAGGCGATGCAGTTGTCGACGACGACATAGGTCATGGGCGGGCTCGGTTGGAGGTCGGGTGGCGTCTTG
This sequence comes from Rhodobacterales bacterium, assembly GCA_031441285.1. Lineage (GTDB taxonomy): Bacteria > Pseudomonadota > Alphaproteobacteria > Rhodobacterales > Rhodobacteraceae > Tabrizicola. Next base: position 532 of record JANOER010000175.1, on the reverse strand, counting down.
CTAGATCAGGCGCGCGGATCATTCAAGGAGGTGGCGTGCGCCGGGCCCGCTGTCAAGATCACGAAAGAGATCCTGCGCCTCGGGCGAGGGGCCGCGGCGGAGGCCAAGTGCCAGGATGCGCACGACGCGGATGCGGTCGCCCTGCGGGAAGGTCAGGACATCGCCGGCGATCACGTCGCGGCCGGGGCGGCTGACCGGCGTGCCGTTCACCCGCACATGGCCGCCCGAGACGAGGGCCGCGGCGACGGCGCGGGTCTTGAAGAACCGCGCCTGCCAAAGCCATTTGTCCAGCCGCAGGCAAGCGGCGGCATTCGGATCAGGTTTGCCCGAAGGGCCGGCCAAGCCGTCAGACCTTGCCCTTCAGCGCCAGGAGGGCGGCAAAGGGGTTGTCTGGGTCGATGGGCTTTTCGGGGCGGGGCGGGCGGGCTTCGAACGACTTCTGCCGGTCGTCGCGTTGCGGCTTGCCGCCCTTGCGGTCGTCGCGGCGGTCGCCTTTCGGGCGGTCCCCCTTGGGCCGATCCCCTTGCGGGCG
>JANOER010000174.1:0-22178 GCA_031441285.1 Rhodobacterales bacterium | reverse complement strand
GGTTGTCCCAGCCGCCGCGCACGCCGCCGCAATGGCGGTCGATCAACTCGCGGAAGGGAATGCCCATCACCTCTTCGACATTGCAGGGCTTGTTCACATGCCCCGAGATGCAGAACAGCTTGGTGCCGACATTGTTCGGCGCACCGAAGGACGCGAACCAGGCGGCGCCACGCCTCATGATATCGGGCGCAACCGCGATCGACTCCACATTGTTCACCGTGGTCGGGCAGCCATAGAGCCCGACATTGGCCGGGAATGGCGGCTTCAGCCGCGGCATGCCCTTCTTGCCTTCGAGGCTTTCCAGAAGCGCGGTCTCCTCGCCACAGATATAGGCGCCGGCGCCGTGATGGACGTAGATGTCGAAGTCATAGCCGTTGATGTTGTTCTTGCCGATAAGGCGCGCTTCATAGGCCTGGTCGATCGCCGCCTGCAGGCGTTCACGCTCGCGGATGAATTCGCCGCGCACGTAAATGTAGCCCACATTCGCCGCCATCGCCGCGCCCGCCAGCAGACAGCCTTCGATGAGTAGATGCGGGTCGTGCCGCATGATCTCGCGGTCCTTGCAGGTGCCGGGCTCGGATTCGTCCGCGTTGATCACTAGGTAGCTGGGACGCCCGTCCGACTGCTTGGGCATGAACGACCACTTGAGGCCGGTCGGAAAGCCCGCCCCGCCCCGCCCGCGCAGGCCCGAGGCCTTCACCTGCTCGACGATCACGTCGCGGCCGCGCTTGATGATCTCGGCGGTGCCGTCCCAATGCCCGCGCTTCAACGCACCCTTCAGGGAGCGGTCATGCATCCCGTAAAGGTTGGTGAAGATGCGGTCCTGATCCTTGAGCATTCCGTTGTCCTAACCCTGGCGTCCGCGCCAGATCTGATACGTCACCACCAGCGCCCAGAGGAAGGCGGCAAGTGCGGCGAAGTCGAACAGGAACACATAGCGCGTGTCCCAGCCCATCTGTCCGCCCAGACACTGCGCCCCCATCCACGAGGTAATCGTCCCGGCAAGGACAAAGGCGACCAGGCGCGTCTGCGCCGCCCGCCTTTGGTCCTTGGGATCGGGGCGCTGCATGGTCATTCCTTAGTAATTGTTGGTCTTGGCGCGGTCCCGGAACGCCTCAAGCCCTTCGGTCCCGATGATCTTTGCCTGCGCCACCCATTTGTCGCGGGTGATGCGGCCCTTGAACGTCTTCATTTCGGCGTCGACCAGCGTCACGTCGGCATCCGACCAGCTGGCGATCTGGTCGAAGTGGTAAAAGCCAAGGCCGTTGACCAGCTTTTCCAGCGCCGGGCCGATGCCTTCGATTTCCTTCAGGTCGTCCGCACCACCCTTGCGGGCCGCCGTCAGACGCTCTGGCCCGACGGGCTTTGCCGCCTTCGGTTTCGCAGCGGCCTTCGGCTTGGCTTCCGCCTTGGGCTTGGCTGCGGCTTTCGTTTTCGTGGCGGCCCTGGACTTGGCCGGAGGCTTTGCGGCAGCGGCCGGGGCAGACACGAAAGCCGCAGGCTGAGCCATGGCTTCGGCGGCGGGTGCTGCGGTGGCCGGGGTCACACTGGCTTTTCCGGGCATCGCGACAGGTCCGGGCATCGCGACAGGTCCGGGAATCGCGACAGGTCCGGGCTTCGCGACAGGTCCGGGCTTCGCGGTTCCGGCACCCCAGGGCATCCCCAGAACCAGACCCGCCGCGCCGGCCACGACTGCCGCAAGGGCCGCCGCCGGGAAAAGATCGAAATCGCCCACGACGAGCAGCACACCGAAGGCCACCAGACCAGCGGCCACCCCGATCGCCCAACCCCAGAGGTTGGGCGCATTCATGTTTTCAGCCTTGCGCATTTCCCGTCTCCATCCCTCTGGACCTGACCCCTGGCGGGCCTTTTCGTCTCTCGTCGTCCTTCGCTTACGCCTTTGGCTTCGGCGCGGCCTTGGCTTTCGGCGCGGCCTTGGCTTTCGGCTCAGCCTTGGCTTTCGGCTCAGACTTGGCTTTCGGCTTTGCAGCGGCGGGCTTTGCAGTGGTGGCGACCTTGCCCAGCCAGGGCGTGGTCAACGCCACTTCGGTCCCGTCGATCCGGCGGATCGTGTCGCGCAGGTCGACCGCCGCCTGCGCGCTGGCGTTGTGGGGTTTCCGTCCGGCCGCGAAGGCTGTGAGGCTGGTCAGCCCCGACGCCGGTTCGGCCGCGTAGCGTCCGTTCTGCGGGCCCGGCACGGCCACATCCCCGACCGAAAAGCGGCTGATCAGATCGCGCAGGATGTCGGGGGTCAGATCCTCGTAATAGTCCTTGCCGATCTGCGCCATCGGCGCGTTCGCGCAGGCTCCCAGACACTCGACCTCTTCCCATGAGAACTTGCCGTCCCCCGACAGCGTGTGCGGCGTCCGGGCGATCAGCTCCTTGCAGACCGCCACCAGATCTTCGGCCCCGCAGATCATGCAAGACGTCGTGCCGCAAATCTGCACATGGGCGACCGAGCCCACCGGCTGCAACTGGAACATGAAGTAGAACGTCGCCACTTCCAGCGCCCGGATATAGGCCATGCCCAGCATACCCGCGACATGTTCGATAGCTGGACGCGAGAGCCACCCTTCCTGCTCTTGGGCGCGCCACAAAAGTGGGATGATCGCGCTGGCCTGACGACCCTCGGGGTACTTGGTGATCTGGCCCTGAGCCCAGGCAAAGTTCGCCGGAGTGAAGGCGAAGGAGGCGGGCTGAACGGAGTGTAGGCGACGCAGCATCTAGATCATCCCGGCAAGCAAAAGCGGAAGCGCAGGCGCCAGGGCACCCGCAAACGGAAGCAGAATAAGCAGACCGAACAGGCCCGATAGAACCATCACCGGTCGATCTCCCCGAAGACCACGTCCATCGTGCCGATGATCGCAGCCACATCCGCAAGCTGGTGGCCCTTGCACAGCCAGTCGATCGACTGCAGATGCAGAAACCCCGGCGCGCGGATCTTGGCGCGGTAGGGCTTGTTGGTGCCGTCGGCCACCAGATACACGCCGAATTCGCCCTTCGGAGCCTCGACCGAGGCATAGACCTCGCCCGCCGGGACGTGGAAGCCTTCGGTGTAAAGCTTGAAGTGGTGGATCAAGGCCTCCATCGAGGTCTTCATCTCGCCGCGCTTGGGCGGGGTGATCTTGCCGCGCGCCAGCACGTCGCCCTTTTCCACCCGCAGCTTCGCGCAGGCCTGCCGGATGATCGACGTGGATTCCCGCATCTCGGCCATGCGGCACAGATAGCGGTCATAGCAGTCGCCGTTCTTGCCAACCGGAATCTTGAAGTCGAACTCGTCATAGCATTCATAGGGCTGCGCGCGGCGCAGGTCCCAGGCAAGGCCCGACCCGCGCACCATCACGCCCGAATAGCCCCATTCCAGGATGTCCTTTTCGGTGACGACCCCGATATCGGCATTGCGCTGCTTGAAGATGCGGTTTTCGGTCAGCAGCGTGTCGATGTCATCCAGCACCTTGGGGAAGGCCACGGCCCAGAGGTCGATATCCTCGACCAGCGCGTCCGGCAGGTCGACATGCACGCCGCCGGGGCGGAAATAGGCGGCATGCAGCCGCGCCCCGCAGGCGCGTTCGTAGAACACCATCAGCTTTTCGCGTTCCTCGAAGCCCCACAGCGGCGGGGTCAGCGCCCCCACGTCCATGGCCTGCGTGGTGACGTTCAGAAGGTGGTTCAGCACCCGGCCGATTTCGCAATACAGCACCCGGATCAGGCTGGCGCGGCGCGGCACCGGCGTGCCGGTCAGCTTTTCGATCGCGAGGCACCAGGCATGTTCCTGGTTCATCGGCGCCACATAGTCGAGCCGGTCGAAATACGGCAGGTTCTGCAGGTAGGTGCGGCTTTCCATCAGCTTTTCGGTGCCACGGTGCAGAAGCCCGATATGCGGGTCACAGCGTTCGACGATCTCGCCGTCCAGCTCCAGCACCAGCCGCAGCACGCCGTGCGCCGCCGGATGCTGGGGTCCGAAGTTGATGTTGAAGTTGCGGATGCGCTGCTCGCCCGTTTCGAAGTCGGTCGAGCCGTCGTCATAGGCGTTCTTGCGGATATCGCCGTCCATCAAACCGACTCCTTTGCCTTGGCCATCGCCTTCGGCACGAATTTTTCCCACAGGACCACGGCGCGCTGATGACGCCCTTCGCCGATCAGGTCGACGCCGTCATGGGCGCTGACCTTGAACCAGACGAACTTGCCATCCACCGCCGTCACCTCGGTCTTGATCGTCACGGTCAGGCCGGGTGGCGTGGGCGCCAGGTGGCTGACATCGACATGCGTGCCAAGCGAGCCTTCGCCGTCGTCGAAATAGGGGGCCAGCTGTTCGATGCAGGCCCATTCCATCAGGCCCACCATGTAGCCGGTCGCGAACACGCCCGGCATCGCCCGGAACTGCACCGCTTCGGGAAACAGCGCCGGCACCGTATGCTCGGCACCGATCCGGTGGCGGAAGGTCGCGATCGCGCCGGGGGTCAGGCCGGATTTCATTTCGCCGCCTTCTGGTCGCCGGGAAGGATGTATTCGGCGCCCTCCCAGGGGCTCATGAAATCGAACTGCCGGTATTCCTGCACCAGCTTGACCGGCTCGTAGACCACGCGCTTCAGCGCCTCGTCATAGCGGACCTCGGTATAGCCGGTGGTCGGAAAGTCCTTGCGCAGAGGATAGCCCCGGAAGCCGTAGTCGGTCAGGATCCGCCGCAGGTCCGGATGGCCCGAGAACAGGATCCCGAACATGTCGAAAACCTCGCGCTCGAACCAGTTGGCGCTGGGGTGGATGTCGATGATCGACGGCACCATCTCGTCGTCGCGCACAGCGACTTTCAGGCGGATGCGGTGGTTCCGGTACATCGACAGGAAGTGATAGACCAGATCGAACCGCGCCGGACGTTCCGGATGGTCGATGGCGGTGATGTCGACCAGCGTCGAGAACCGGCATGAGGCATCGTCACGCAGGAATTCGACCAGCGCTTCCAGATTTGCCAGGTTCGCAATCAGCGTCAATTCGCCGTGGGCGACCGATGACGACTGCACCGCATCCGCCTGTTTCAGCGCGATGATGCCGGCAAGTTCCTGCAAAGCCTCGGACATGGATCACCTCACCAACGTGCCGGTGCGGCGGATCTTCCGCTGCAACTGAAGAATTCCGTACAACAGCGCCTCGGCCGATGGCGGGCAGCCCGGAACGTAGATGTCGACCGGCACGATCCGGTCACAGCCGCGCACCACCGAATAGCTGTAGTGATAGTAGCCCCCGCCATTGGCGCAGGACCCCATCGAAATCACATAGCGCGGCTCGGGCATCTGGTCATAGACCGTGCGCAGGGCCGGGGCCATCTTGTTGGTCAACGTGCCTGCCACGATCATCAGGTCCGACTGGCGCGGGCTGGCGCGCGGGGCGGTGCCGAACCGCTCCATGTCATAGCGCGGCATGGCCGTATGCATCATTTCGACAGCGCAACAGGCAAGGCCAAAGGTCATCCAGTGCAGCGACCCGATGCGCGCCCAGTTGATGATGTCCTCGGTCGAGGTGAGCAGGAACCCCTTGTCCTGCAGGTCGCGGTTCAGCGCCTGCACTGTGGTGTCGTGATCGGCACCCACGGTATTTGCGCCTGCCATCACTCCCATTCCAGGGCCCCCTTCTTCCATTCATAGGCAAAGCCGACCGTCAGGACGGCCAGAAACAGCATCATCGACCAGAAGGCGGCCATGCTGATTTCGCCGAAGGCAACCGCCCAGGGGAACAGGAATGCGACTTCGAGATCGAAAATGATGAACAGGATCGACACCAGGTAGAAGCGCACGTCGAACTTCATCCGCGCATCGTCAAAGGCGTTGAAGCCGCATTCGTAGGCGCTGACCTTTTCGGGGTCGGGATTGCGCACCGCAAGCACCGCCGCCGCAAGGATCAGGACCAGTCCAAGACCGACCGCAATGGCCAGCAGGATAAGGATGGGAAGGTACTCACGAAGAAGCAGGTCCACGAGGGGCTCCTTGAAGCTGGCGACATGCGAGCAGGCGGACATTGACAGCCCGCTAGGTCATATCGACCGTTTACTCTGGCCCCCGGACGGGGTCAACCGAAGCCGGGTGGAAATCGGTGCCACAAAGTGACACGGGGCCGCCATTGATCCAGTGTTTTTATCAGGCTTTTCGGTCCTGCCCGGGGGAAGGACGAATGGTTCCCTTACCTTGGCCCCTTGGCCTGACCCGGCCTTCCATCTTCCCGGAACCCCCGGAAAGGTCCAACTCATGCGTCGCGCAATGGCCCGGACCCTTGCCAACCTGCCGCGAGACGCGGATGTCATCGCCCGCCGCGACGCCTGCGCGGACGAGGCCTGCCTGACCGCCGTGCCGAACGGCCACACCAACACGAGCCTTTGCGGCACCTCGCCCTATGCGCAGTGACGGCTTGCTGAAAGGACCGGTTGCGGTCACGCCAGCAGTCCTTCCAGCCGGCCCAGAATTCCGGTCCAACCCTTGTTGTGGTTGTCGCGGCTTTCTTCCGAGACGAACTTGACATGGGTCAGCACCACCTCGGTCCCGCCATCGACCGGCATCAACGTCAGATCGACCCGGCTTTCTGGTGCCGACCAGGGGGCTTCCCAGGAAAACGCGATATGCGAATGAGGCGTCAGCACAAGGTATGTCCCCGCATGCGGATGCGTCTGTTCCCCCTGCATCACAAAGGAAAACCGCCCGCCGACGCGCGGGTCGGATGTGGCATCCAGCGCCCGCATGTCCGGGCCCATGGTCATGTATTTCAGGATCATCTTCGGGTCGAGCCAGGCGTTGTAGACCTGTTCGGGCGTCGCCTTGAGGGTGCGGCGGCAGGTAAGCGAAAGATCAGTCATCGGCTTTATCCTTCAGGATCAGGGCATCCAGCGCTTCCAGCCGCTGATCCCAGATCGACCTCAGGCCACCGAACCAACGATCGATCTCGGCCAGGGGTGTCATCTGCACTTCGATCAGATGCTCGCGCCAGTGCGTGCGGCGGCTGACCAGACCGGCCCGTTCCAGAACCATGATGTGCTTGGACACGGCGTTCAGGCTCATGTCGAAGCGGGCAGCGATTTCGGTCACCCGTGACGCGCCTTCCTGCGCCAGATGCGTCAGGATGGCACGGCGGGTCGGGTCACTTGCCGCCTTCAGGATCAGGGTAAGCTGTTCCGGGTCGATTCGTTCAACCATATGGATGAATTAACCCCTGCCGCGCCATCAGTCAACCGTTGAGGTGAATGACGTCATGGCACCGGCCGAAACCGAAAGCTCGGCCCGGCCCGCGAGATCCGCCCGATCCCCGGACCGGGCAAATGCGCCCCTGCGACGATCCAGCCCGCCTCGGCCGCCTGCGCCATCAACGCCAGCCGCGAGGAACGGGCAGAGTCCGGGTCCGCGTCGAAGGCCCAGGTCACTTCGGGCCGGGCGAACTGGACTGCCGCGTGATGCACCAGGTCGCCCCAGATCAGCAGCCGCCCGTCGACCAGAAACGCCATGTGGCCGGGCGAATGGCCGGGCGCGTTGATCGCCGTCACCCCGCGCATCGGGCCGTCGCCCTGCTCCAGCGGCACCAGCCGCGGCATGAGGGCAAGCATGCGCGGCTCGGCGCGGAAGGCGGCAAGCTCCTCGACAGCCACGAAAATCCGCCCCGCCTGCGGAAAGGCCGCCTCGCCGGATCTGGTCACCAACCCGCCAAGATGGTCGATATGGGTGTGGGTCAGCGCAACATCCGTGACCGCCTCGGGCGACAGGCCGGCGGCAAGCATGGCCTCGGGCAGACGGCCGAGGGTCCGGTGCCAGGCATCGCCGGCCCCGGCGTCGATCATCAGGCACCCCTCCGGCCCCCGGACCGCGAAGGCCCGGACCGGCAGGCGCAGCAAACCGTCCACGGTGTCCGCCCCGGCCAGCGCGGAAGCGGGCAGCGCGGCGTCATCCGGTCCGCGCAGGTGGGTCATGGGCATCCCGGTTTCGCCGTCTGACAGCATGATCACCGACAGATCGCCAAGCTCGACCTCAAGCGACAGGTCGGTTTGCCGCGCGACCCGCATCAGCACCAGGCTCCGCGCAGCCCGCCGCTGTTGGCGCGTCCATGTCCCGCCTTGATCATCAGCCGCGCCACGTCCTGACCATCCAGCGTCAGCCGCACAAGCGACCGTCCGTAGCGATCCGTGCCCTCATGCGTCAGTGCCAGCCGGTCCGCCTTCTGGATCAGCGTGCGCAAGGCCCAGGTCGCCTTTTCCGCCGCGACAAACTCGGCTGCGCATTTCGGCGCGTATTTCTCGGGCGTGTCGAAGCCCAGAAGGCGGGCGCTTTCCAGGCCTTCCTCGGCGCACATCAGCGTCAACGTGTCGCCGTCGACCACCCGCAGGATCCGGCACCCGCCTCCGTCGCCCGCAACCGGCTTCAGCGCCGCGTTCACCAGATCGGCGATCCCCGGCACCAGCACCAGCGCCAGAAAGGCCGCAACCATCACGGATTTCAGCACGAACCGCAGGTCAAAGAGCCGCCGAAGGAGCCGCGTCAGCGGTCCGGGCGGACGCGCCGGGCCTAGAAGGCGCGCCATCGGACTAGTCCGCCAAAGGTGCCGCGACCGGCGCGGCAGCAGAGGCCGGCGTCGCGGAGCGGGCCGCCTTGCCAACCTCGTCGGCCAGGATTCGGGCGATCTGCGCCACGTCGTCGGTGGTGAAGGTCAAGGGCAGGCGCATGTCGATCAGCCCGGCAAGCACCCGGTCGGTCTGCGGCAAGACTTCGGGCGCTGCATAGCGCCAATGCACGTATCGGCTGGTGAACCCGGCCGGATCGGCCGCGCCGAACCATTTCAGTTCGACCCCCCGCGCCGCCGCCCCGGCGACAAGGGCCGCCATGCGCGGCGCTTCCCAGCCCGGAAGCAGGAACTGGAACGACGAGCCCATGTAGTCCTCGGCCTGCAGGCGCGGGATCAGCCGCAGCCCGGATACGTCCAGCAGGCCCGCCTCCATCCCCTGATACAGCGCGCGCCAGCGGGCCCGGCGGTCGTCCAGCAGGGCGATCTGCGGCCGCAGGATCGCCGCGCGCAGATTGTCCATCCGGCTGGAGACATTGGGGACATCCAGCCGCAACGCCTCGAACACCTCGGGCGGCGGGGCCGCGCGGTGGCGGGCGTACAGCATGTAGGACCCGGACAACAGCACCGCGCGCGCCGCAAGCCCGGCGTCGTCCGTCACCAGAAACCCGCCCTCGCCCGAGTTCATGTGCTTGTAGGTCTGGGTAGAGTAGCAACCAATGGCGCCATGCCGCCCGGAGGCCACGCCTTTCCAGCGCGCGCCCATCGTATGGGCGCAATCCTCGATCACCCGCAGGCCCAGCCGGTCGCACAGCGCCATCTGCGCTTCCATGTCGCAGACATGCCCGCGCATATGACTTAGAAGAAGGACCTTCGCCCCGGGGGCCTTGGCTTGCACCTCAAGATGCGCAAGGTCGATGGTCAAATCCTCGGTCACCTCGACGAAAACCGGCCGCGCCCCGATGCTGGCGATCGATCCCGGAACCGGGGCCAGCGTAAAGGCATTGGACAGCACCGGATCGCCCGGGCGCACCTGCAACGCGCGCAGGGCGCAGGCCATCGCCGCCCCGCCCGAGGCCAGGCCCAGACAGTATTTCGCGCCGACATGGGCTGCGAATTCCTCTTCCAGAAGGGCGGTCTCGGCCACCTCGCCCGGAACGGTGTTGTAGCGGTGCAGGCGCCCGTGCTGCAGCACTGCAAGAGCGGCAGCAATGCCGGCTTCGGGGATCGGCTCCTGCTGGGTGAAACTGCCGGTAAAGCGGTCCATCAACCCTCCGTCGGGCGTTTGACGATCTTAAGAAACAGCACGAGCGTGACCAAAAGCAAGGCCGCCGCCAGGAAAAAGGCCGCGTCGGGGGTCTGGATTCGTGCGCCGGGCTGCATGAAAACGCTGAAAACCAGCGCGAACATCACCGTGCCAACCAGCATCGCGATGTTCATCACCGCGGCGATCCCGCCCTGCAACTCGCCCTGGGCGTCTTCCGGCACCGCCTTCGACATCATCGCGACCAGCATCGGATGCACGAACCCCTCGGGCCCGTGGATGACCAGCAGCACAAGGACCGCTGCCAGCGATCCGGCCAGCCCGTAGCCCACGGCCACGACGACCGCGATCATCAGACCGAACAGGCACACCCGCCACTCGCCATAGCGCGCCACGGCCGGGCCGGTCACAAAACCCTGAAAGATCGCGGTGATCAGTCCGAACGCCGCCAGCGTCAGTCCGACCACGCCTTCGGACCAGCCGAACTTGGCCATTCCCCAGAAGGCCCAGATCGCCGGATAGACCGCACTGGCCATGAAGTAGACCCCAAGGATCGCGCACAGCGGCAGCACGCTGCCGTAGCGGGCAAAGACGCGGAACGCGCCAAAGGGGTTGGACCGCTTCCACTCGAACGCCCGGCGCTTTTCCGGCGGCAAGGTTTCGGGCAGCACGAACCAGCCATAGATCAGGTTCAGCCCCGAAATGGCCGCAGCGACATAGAACGGCACCCGAGGCCCAAGCTCGCCCAGAAGGCCACCGATGGCGGGGCCAAGCACGAACCCCACCCCGAAGGCCGCGCCCACCAGCCCGAAGGCGCGGGCGCGGTCGTCAGGAGCGGTCACATCGGCGATATAGGCGTTGGCGATCACATAGGACGACCCGCAGACCCCGGCGATCACCCGCCCGACGAACAGCCAAAAAATCGTCGGGGCAAGCGCCGAAAACAGGTAATCCGCCCCCAGCCCGAAAATCGCAAGCAGCAGAAGTGGCCTGCGCCCGAAACGGTCCGACAGGTTGCCGACCAGCGGGCTGAACGCGAACTGCGCCAGCGAGAAGGCCGCAAACATCCAGCCTCCGATCCAGGCGGCGTCGGCCAGGTCCATGTGTCCGACCTCTTCGATCAGCGCGGGCAGGACCGGCATGATCAGGCCGAACCCGACCATGTCGAGAAACACCGTGATCAGCACGAAGGTCACCGCATGGCGGCTGACGGGGGCAAGGGCAACGGCGCTGTCGGACATGGCCGCGACCCTAGGGGCGCGGATGGCAAGTGTCAAACCGCCCCAGGGGCCGGTTCCCGCCGGACCAAACCGGCACCGGCACGAAAGGCGTCAAGGCTTGCGATCCGCCAAACCGTTGCATTTGTTTCAAATTTCGCCTGCTCTTTTGCAAATACTCTGCGGGAGGTCTGGAGGGTGCAAAACCCTCCAGTCCGCCACCGGCAAACGGCTCTACGCCAGAAGCCGCGCCGCGAGGTCCGGCAGATCCTCATATCGCTCCAGAAGCGCCGCGGGCGCGAAACGCGCCACTCCGGCCCCGTCCGGCCCGAACGTCACCAGCGCCACCGGCACGCCGGCCGCCACGCCGGTTTTCGCGTCCGTCTCGGTATCGCCGACCAGCATCGACCGCGCGACCTGCCCCCCTGCCCGCTCGACTGCCGCGCGGTAGGGCGCCGGGTCGGGCTTGCGGACCGGCAGCGTATCGGCCCCGACAAGGGCTGCAAACGCGTCCCTGACCCCCAGCTTGCGCAACAGCTCCTCGGCCAGACCTTCGGGCTTGTTGGTGCAGATCGACACCGCAATCCCTTGCGATTTCAGCACCTCGACCGCCGCCATCGCCCCGGGATAAAGCCGCGTATGAACCGCGATCGCCCCGCGGTAGGCCTCCAGCAGGACGGGATAGGCCGCGTCGACATCCGCCTCGGTCCAGTCCCGCCCCAAGCGCGAGAACCCCAGCCGCAGCATGGCCCGGCCACCATGGAAGGCCGTCAGCACATCCGCTGGCCCAAGATGGCCGCCCGCTGGCAGCACGGCGTTCGCCGCGGCCAGCAGGTCGCCCGAGGTGTCGGCCAGCGTGCCGTCCAGATCAAACACCACTGTCCGCAAGTCTGGGCGCATTCCCGGCAATCCTGTAACGTTGCGTGAGGTCCGGCCCCTTGCCACCCCGCGCCATGGGGGTAAAACGGGCGCAACGATAAGGGAAGGGGCAGAATGCAGGTTTCAGTCATCGTGCTGGCAGCGGGACAGGGCACACGGATGAACTCCGACCTGCCCAAGGTGTTGCATCACGTCGCCGCCGTCCCGCTCTTGCACCATGCGCTTGCCACCGCGCAGGCGCTGGATCCGTCCCGCGTCGTCGTGGTGACCGGCCATGGCGGAGAGGCCGTCGCCGCGTCGGCCACCGCGTTTTCCAAAGCCGTTGAAACCGTTCTTCAAGACCCGCAGCTTGGCACCGGCCATGCCGTGGCGCAGGCCGGCCCCCTCCTTTCCGATGCCACTGGCGAGGCCATCGTCCTTTACGCCGACACCCCCCTGATCCGCGAGGCGACCCTGCGCGCCATGCTGGACGCCCGCGCCCGCCACGCCGTCGTGGTGCTTGGCTTTCACGCGCACGACCCCGGCCGCTATGGCCGCCTCTTGACCGACGGCGATCACCTCCTTGCGATCCGCGAATTCAAGGACGCCACCCCCGAGGACCGCGCGCTGACCCTGTGCAATTCCGGCGTGATCTGTGCCGAGACGCGAACCCTGTTTTCCCTCATCGCCGAGGTGACCAACGACAATGCCGCGGGCGAATACTACCTGACCGACATCGTCGAACTGGCCCGCAAACGTGGCCTGACCGCCGGGGTGGTGCTGTGTGACGAGACCGAAACGCTTGGCGTCAACACCCGCGCGCAGCTGGCCGAGGCGGAACGCGCCTTCCAGAGCCGCGCCCGCGCCGACGCGCTGGAAAACGGCGTCACCCTCACCGCGCCCGAATCCGTGTTCTTCGCGCTGGACACCCATGTCGGCCGCGACGCGGTGATCGGGCCGAACGTGATCTTCGGCCCCGGTGTCACCGTGGAATCCGGGGCGGAAATCAAGGGCTTCTGCCACCTGGAGGGCTGCCACATCAGCCGGGGCGCCAGCGTCGGCCCCTTTGCTCGGCTGCGCCCCGGGGCCGAGTTGGCCGAAGACGTGCATGTCGGCAACTTCGTCGAGATCAAGAACGCGATCCTCGACGAAGGCGTGAAAGTCGGGCACCTGACCTATATCGGCGACGCCGATGTCGGCGAACACACCAACAACGGCGCGGGGACGGTGACCTGCAACTACGACGGGGTGATGAAGCATCGCACCACGATCGGCAAACGTGCCTTCATCGGCTCCGACACCATGCTGGTCGCCCCGGTCACGGTAGGTGACGGCGCCTTGACCGCCTCGGGCTCGGTGATCACCGAGGACGTGCCGCCCGGCGCCATAGCCATCGGTCGCGCGCGGCAGGTCACCAAACCGGGCCTTGCGACCCGGATGTTCGAAAAGTTAAAGGCGATCAAGGCTGCGAAGGCAAAAGGGCATTAGAAATGTGCGGTATTGTCGGAGTCCTGGGCAACCATGAGGCTGCTCCCCTTCTTGTCGAGGCGCTGAAGCGGCTGGAGTATCGGGGCTATGACAGCGCCGGAATCGCGACGGTCAACGCCGGAAAGCTTGACCGGCGCCGGGCGGTCGGAAAGCTGGTGAACCTGTCGGACCTTCTGGTTCACGCGCCGCTTGCCGGCAAATCCGGCATCGGCCACACGCGCTGGGCCACCCATGGCGCGGCGACCGTGACCAACGCCCACCCACATCGCGCCGGCTCGGTGGCGGTAGTCCACAATGGCATCATCGAGAACTTCCGCGACTTGCGCGCGGACCTCGCCGCCGACGGCTACACCCAGGAATCCGAAACCGACACCGAAACCGTGGCCCTGCTTGCCCGGCGCGAGATCGACCGTGGTGCCGCACCCGTCGACGCCGCGCGTGCCACGCTTTCGCGCCTGCACGGGGCCTTCGCGCTGTGTTTTCTTTTTGAAGGCGAGGATGATCTGATGATCGCCGCCCGCAAGGGGTCGCCTCTGGCCATCGGCTGGGGTGACGGTGAGATGTTCGTAGGCTCGGACGCCATCGCGCTGTCGCCGATGACCGACCGGATCACCTATCTCGAGGAAGGCGACTGCGCGGTCATCACCCGGACGGGCGCACGGATTTTCGATGCCAACGGTGCGCTTGCCAACCGCGCCAAGACGCGGGTGCAGCTTGACGCCACCCGCATCGAAAAGGCCGGCTACAAGCATTTCATGGCGAAAGAGATCGCCGAACAACCCGTGGTCATCGCCGATGCGCTGAAGCACTACACCACCCCGGATGGTGGCCTGAAACTTCCGCAAGCGCTTGATTTCACGTCCGTTGACCGGGTAACGCTGGTTGCCTGTGGCACGGCATCCTATGCCTGCCAGGTCGCGAAATACTGGTTCGAGCAGATTGCCGGCCTGCCCGCCGATGTCGACATCGCGTCCGAGTTCCGCTACCGCGAGCCGGTCCTTTCCCCTGCATCCATGGCGATATTCGTCAGCCAGTCGGGCGAAACCGCCGACACGCTTGCAGCATTGCGGCATGTGAAGGACAAGGTCGCCAAGGTCGTCGCGGTGATCAACGTGCCCACCTCCTCGATTGCGCGCGAAAGTGACCTTGCGCTGCCGATCCTGGCCGGTGTCGAGGTGGGCGTCGCCTCGACCAAGGCTTTCACTTGCCAGCTGAACGCGCTGGCCCTGATGGCGCTGAAGGCCGCCGAGGACCGGGGCCGGATCGACCCCGCCACTCTCAGAGATCGCCTCGATGCCTTGCGGGCCCTGCCGGGACTGATGAATGCAACCCTTGCCCTCTCCGATCCGATCGCCGCCATCGCCAAAGACCTTGCCAAAGCGCAGGACATCCTGTTCCTCGGGCGCGGAGCGATGTTCCCTCTGGCACTTGAAGGGGCGTTGAAGCTGAAGGAAATCAGCTACATCCACGCCGAAGGTTACGCATCGGGCGAACTGAAGCACGGCCCGATCGCGCTGATCGACGCCCAGGTTCCGGTCATCGTCCTCGCGCCCAAGGACGGGCTCTTCGACAAGACGGTCTCGAACATGCAAGAGGTGATGGCCCGCAACGGCAAGGTTCTCTTGCTGTCGGACGCCGACGGCATTGCGGCGGCAGGCCAGGGCACCTGGAAGACCCTCACCCTGCCGACCGTCGACCCGCTTTGGGCCCCGATCCTCTATGCCCTGCCGGCGCAGCTGCTGGCCTACCACACGGCAATCGCCAAGGGCACCGATGTGGACCAGCCCAGGAACCTTGCCAAATCCGTGACTGTCGAATAGCCAAACCCCTCAAACTTATCTAAAATTCGACCTCCTTTCTGCAAAAATATCCCACGGGAGGTCTGGAGGGTGTGAAACCCTCCAGCCCAGCGTAGCCACAAAACCCACCGACGGGCATCCGCTCGCCACCCCCCTGATGCCACCTCCCTCCAGACCGGATAGGCGCCCCATGGCCCCGCTTGACGAACTTCTGGCGCTTGCCGATCCCGCGAAAGCAGCCGAGATGGCGGCCTATCACAAGGCCGATCGGCGCTATCTTGGGCTCTCCGTCCCGCAGATCGACCTGCTGTCCGACCGCTGGCGCGCCGAGCGCACGCTTGACGAACGTCTGGCCCTTGCCGCCGACCTCTGGCGCACGGACATCCACGAAGCGCGCATTGCCGCGGCCAAGCTTCTGACCCAGGCCCGGATCCGCCCGGACACCGGCGCCTGGGACCTGATCCAGTCCTGGGTTCCCGATTTCGACGCCTGGGCCATCGCCGACCACACCAACATCGCGGGGCAAAAGCGCCTGGTGGCCGATCCCTCCCGCCTTGATGCGGTCGAGGCCTGGGTCACCGCGCCGCACATGTGGACCCGCCGCGCGGCCCTGGTGATGACGCTGCCCTGGACCAAGCAGAACCACCCCAAGCCCGGGGACGAAGCCGTGCGCGACCGCGTCCTCGGCTGGTGCGCGACGCTGGCCGGGGATCCCGACTGGTTCATCCAGAAAGCGGTCGCCTGGTGGGTCCGCGACCTGTCCCGGCATGATGCCCCGCGCGCCCGGGCCTTCCTTGCGGCGCAGGGCGACCGGCTGAAACCCTTCGCCCGCACCGAAGCTGCCCGCCATTTGTCCTGAGCGGCCATTCGGGCTGTCGGCCGGCTTACGGCCCGAAGATCGTCAGCTCGGGCAGGTCCGTCAGCTTCAGGCCAAGCGCCTGGTAGGCCGCAAGCGACAAAAGCGCCCCACCGGTGCCGGGACGCAGTTCGACCATCAGGCTTTGGCCCGATCCGGTCATCACCCGCCCCTGCGTCCCCTGCTTGACCAGCTCCGAGGACAGCCAAAGCCCCTGCTCTGCCGGCGGACCCAGCGCCACGACCAGGGTGCCAAGCTTGCGTTCGCCGCCCGGCGCCGGGGCGGCAAGGGCCGCCACCTTCTCCGCCTCCGTCGTGGTGTCGAGCTCGGTCGCACTGACAGCTCTGGCCCCCATCGCGGCACTGGCCGCGGCAGGGACAAATTCGGTGGCCGGCTGGGCCGCCGATGGTCCGGTGACCGGCCCGGTGCGGCCATCACGCCCGTCCGGCGACAAAAGCGCGCAACCCGAAAGGCTCAGGGCCAGCGCCACGCAAAGAGGGATCCGTATCATGCGGCAAAGCCTATCCCCGCGCCTCCGCCACGGCAATCGCCACCGCGCCGCCCGATCGCCCTTGTGCGGTCAGGTCCCGAGGCCTAGGTTCCCCACATGGTGCCGCTTATTGATCCGTTCGCCCGCAAGATCAGCTACCTGCGCGTGTCGGTGACCGACCGCTGCGATTTCCGCTGCACCTACTGCATGTCCGAACACATGACGTTCCTGCCCAAGGCCGACCTTCTCAGCCTGGAAGAGCTTGACCGGCTCTGCTCGGCCTTCGTGGCGATGGGGGTCGAAAAGCTGCGCATCACCGGGGGGGAACCGCTGGTCCGCAAGGGTATCCTCACCTTCTTCGAGGCGATGTCGCGGCATCTTGAGACCGGCGCGCTGCAGGAATTGACGCTGACCACCAACGGCAGCCAGCTGGCGAAGTTCGCCGGACCGCTTGCAGCCCTTGGTGTCCGCCGCATCAACGTCAGCCTTGATACGCTCGACCCCGCCAAATTCACCAGGATCACCCGCTGGGGCCGCCTGCCGCAAGTGCTGGAGGGGATCGAAGCCGCCAGGGCGGCGGGCCTGCGGGTCAAGATCAACGCCGTCGCGCTGAAAGGTTTCAACGAAGACGAGCTTTTCCCGCTTCTCGACTGGTGCGCCCGCGAGGATCACGACCTGACCTTCATCGAGGTCATGCCGATGGGCGAGGACATGACCGCCGGACGGCTGGACCAGTACTGGCCGCTGAAAGACCTTCGCGCGCGGCTGGCCGAACGCTTCACCCTGACCGATCTTGCCGAACGGACCGGTGGTCCGGCACGCTATGTCCGGATCGACGAGACCGGCCAGAAGCTGGGCTTCATCACGCCCCTGACCCATAACTTCTGCGAAAGCTGCAACCGGGTCCGGCTGACCTGCACGGGCGAGCTTTACATGTGCCTTGGCCAGGAAGACATGGCCGACCTCCGCGCACCCCTGCGGGCCGGTCCCGACGACGGACCCGTCAGGGAGGCGATCCGCGCCGCCATCCTGCGCAAGCCCAAAGGGCATGACTTCGACTACTCGCGCCAGCGCGTGCAAGGCCAGGTCACCCGCCACATGAGCCACACCGGCGGCTGAGGGCCCAAATTTCTTGAGGAAGAAATTTGTCAAAATCCTTGCTCAAGGATTTTGGTCCCGGCCCCGCCAGCGCGCCCTACTTTGTCAGGATAAGCTTGCCGGCCCGCGTGATCCGCAAGGCATAGATCTGCCCGTCCAGCACGATCCGGGCAAGACTTCCGCCTTCGGTCAGCGCGCGTGCATCGTGCACCGGCGTTGCGTCCGTGGTCAGCCAGCTGTCCACAAGAGCGTTCATTTCCCTGCCTCCATCCGCCCGATCAGGGCTTCCAGAACCGGGCCGGGGAAAACCCCCTGCACGGCTGCCAGCAACAGGTCGATGACGTCGGCGCGGGGCATTTCCCGGTGCACCTCAAGATGAGTCGTTTCTGGTCCGGTCATGGCAAACTCCATCAAATTGAACGACACCGGGCGGACCCCTCCCGGGGCTGGCTGGGCTTGCAGCTATATCCTGAGTAAAACAATCATCTTTGTCAACCACCCACTCGCCTTCCCCCCGCCCGCCCGACCGGCTATCGTTTCGACATGTGCTCCGTCAGGACCAAGCCATGACCGATGACCCCGCCGGCCAGCTCCTAAGCCTTCCGCCTCCGCGGCTTGCGCAAGCCCGCCTTGCCGGGCTGCTGCGGGACAATTGGGGCCTGACCGGAACGCTAAGCCCGCTCACGTCCGAGCGCGACCAGAACCACCGGCTGGACACCGCCGAGGGCAGCTTCACCATGAAACTGTCAAACCCGGCCGAGCCGCCCGACCTGACCGAATTCCAGACCGCGGCGCTTCTGCACGCCGCCGCTGTCGCACCCGACCTGCCCACCCCGCGCGTCGTGCCCGCAACGGACGGCCGGACCATCATTGCCACCCCGCACGGGGCGCTGCGGCTCATGACCTGGTGCCCGGGCCTGCCCCTTGCCCGGCTTCCGGCATCTGCAGAACTTGCCGCGGCGATTGGCCGGTCGCTGGCCCGGCTGGACGGCGCATTTGCCCCGTTCAGCCATCCGGCGGCCGATCATGTGCTGATGTGGGACATCCGCTACGCTGACCGGCTTGGACCCCTCTTGCCTGCCCTGCCCGACGATCTTCGACCGCGGGCCGAGGCCGTCATCGCCAGGTTCCGGGATCACACCGCCCCGGCCCTTGCCCGGCTGCCGCGCCAGGTGATCCACGGCGATTTCAACCCCCACAACCTGCTGGCCGACCCGGCGATTCCCGACCGGCTGACCGGCATCCTCGATTTCTGCGACATGACGCTAAGCCACCGCATCTGCGATCTGGCCGTTGCCGGGTCCTACCTGATCTCGCCGGCTGACCCGCTTGCACTGTTGTTGCCGCTGGTCACGGGCTACCACGCGGCCAGCCACCTCGTGCCAGATGAAATCGCGATCCTTCCCGATCTTCTGGCCGCTCGGATGGTGACCACGCTTGCCATTTCCGCCTGGCGCGCCGCACGCTACCCAGAGAACGCAACCTACATCCTGCGCAATGCCCCGGCCTCACGGACGGGCCTCGCCACATTGGAAGCGGTTGCTTTCGAACGACTTGCCGATCAGTTGCAAACCGCCTGCGAAAGGCAAGACGCATGACCAGAACCACCATGATGCCGAATGCCTACACCCCCGGTGGCGGGCGCCTGTCGCCCGCCGATCAGGCACTTACCGACCGCAGGGAGTCCCTGCTTGGCCCGGCCTACCGGCTTTTCTACGAAACCCCGGTGCATCTGGTGCGGGGCCAGGGCGTCTGGCTTTACGATGCCGAGGGCAATGCCCATCTGGACTGCTACAACAACGTGGCCTCGGTCGGGCATTGCCATCCGCGCGTGGTCGAGGCAATGGCAGCACAGGCCGCGACCCTGGCCACCCACACCCGCTACCTGCATGACGGCATCCTTGCCTATGCCGAGCGGCTGCTGGCGCTGTTCCCGCCTGAACTGGGCCACGCGATGTTCACCTGCACCGGGTCCGAGGCGAACGACCTGGCGCTGCGGATCGCCCGCGCTGCAACCGGTGGCACCGGGATCATCGTCACGGGCAACGCCTACCACGGCGTGACCCTCGCCACCGCCGAGATGTCGATGTCGATCGGCCCCGCCGTGGCACCGGGGCCGACCGTGTTTCCGGTGCCCGCCCCGACGGCGGCGAACTATCCCGACGGTATCGCCGCGGGCTTCGCCGCCGCCGTCCTTTCCGCCTGCGACCGGATGGAGGCCGCTGGCATCCGGCCGGCCATCCTGATCACCGACACGATCTTCTCCTCGGACGGAGTCCTCCCCGGTCCGGCGGGCTTCCTGGGCCCCGCCGTCGCCGCGATCCGCGCGCGGGGCGGGCTTTTCGTCGCCGATGAGGTGCAGCCCGGCTTTGGCCGCACGGGGGCCGCGATGTGGGGGTTTCAGCGCCACGGCATCGTCCCGGACTTCGTGTCCCTTGGCAAACCGATGGGCAATGGCTATCCGATGGCCGGGCTGGTCATGCGTCCGGAACTCATTGCCCAATTCGGCGCGCAATCGCGCTATTTCAACACGTTCGGCGGCAATGCCGTTGCGGCAGCCGTAGGCCTTGCGGTCCTTGACGTGATCCGCGACGAGGCCCTGATGCAAAATGCGGCCCGCGTCGGCACCGCCTTCGCAGACGGGTTGCGCGACCTGGCCCAGCGTCACGATCAGATCGGCGAGACCCGCTCTGCCGGCCTTTTCCTTGGCCAGGACATCCTGACCGACGGCAAGCCGGACCCTGCCCGCGCACAGCGGCTGGTGAACAGCTTGCACGACAACCGCATTCTGATCAGCGCGACCGGCCCGCTAGGCCATATCCTGAAGCTGCGCCCTCCGCTGCCCTTCTCGACCGCGCATGTCGATCAGGTGCTGACCACACTCGACAAGGTGCTGCAGCAGGGCTGACTGCCCATCCGCACAGCTGCTCTTTTCGAAATACTCTCAAGGGGTCCGGGGGCAGAATGCCCCCGGTTCCGCCGCATCGCGCAAAGCGCGCGCTGCGGAATGCCTGTCCCGCTGCGAAGCGTCAGCCCAGCGCGTAGCCGGCGCCGCGCACGGTCCGTACCGGATCCATCCCGCCAAACTGCATCAGGCTTTTGCGCAGCCGGCCCACATGCACATCGACCGTCCTGGTGTCGACATAGATGTCGCGCCCCCAGACCTGATCCAGCAGCTGCTCGCGGCTGAAAACCCGGCCCGGACGTTCCATCAGCGTGACCAGAAGCTTGAATTCGGTCGGCCCCAGCTTCAGCATCTTGTCGGCGCGGTAGACCCGGTGGGTTTCCGGATCCAGCCGGATATCCTCGTGCTCCAGCACCACGCCTGCGGTCGAGGGCCTGACGCGGCGCAACTGCGCCCGCGCCCGCGCCATCAGCTCCAGCACCGAATAGGGCTTGATCACATAGTCATCCGCCCCGGTCTCAAGCCCGCGGATCCGGTCCACTTCCTCGGCACGGGCCGACAGCATGATGATCGGGATGCCGCGGGTGTCGGGCCGCATCTTCAGCCGGCGGCAGACCTCGATCCCGGACACTTTCGGCATCATCCAGTCCAGGATGATGATGTCGGGATCTTCCTCGTCGACCAGGACCATCGCGTCCTCGCCGTTGTCGGCCTGGGTCACCGCAAAGCCCTCGGCTTCCAGATTGTAGGCCAGAACCGTGCGTTGTGCCGGTTCATCCTCGACCAGTAGCACCCTTGGTTGTCCGCTGCGTGCCATGTCTTATCCCTTTGCCGATGCCGAGCCGGTGCTGTCGACCTTCGGACGCGCCTCGTCCGGCAGGGCACCAGTCACCAGATAGATGACCTGTTCGGCCACCGCCGTGGCGTGATCGCCGACCCGCTCGATGTTCTTGGCGATGAAATGCAGGTGCATGCAGGGCCCGATCTGCCGGGGGTCCTCCATCATGTGGGTCAGGAACTCGCGGAAGATCGAGTTGTACATCTGGTCGATCTCGCGGTCGCGCTGGCGCACGTCCTCGGCCAGCTTGACGTCGCGGCGGATGTAGGCGTCCAGCGCGTCGGCCAGCATCTGCACCACCGCCTTGGCCAGCCGCCGGATCGATCCCGCCGCCCCCGCCACCTGCGGCATCTTGCCAAGGACGACGGAACGCTTGGCAAGGTTCTTGGCATAGTCGCCCGACCGCTCCAGCGCGGCGGCGATCTTCATCACCGTAAGGACGGTGCGCAGATCGCCCGCCGTCGGGCCGCGCAGCGCGATCAGCCGCGCGCATTCGGTGTTGATCTGCTCTTCCAGCGCGTCCACTTCAGCGTCACCGGCGCGCACGCGTTCGGCCAGGTCATCGTCGCGAGCGTCAAGCGCCTCGGACGCATCCAGCAGCGCCGCCTCGACCAGCCCGCCCATGCGCATGACCAGGGCTTGCGCCGATTCCAGATCACGGTCGAATGCCGACAGGATGTGCAGCGTGTTCATCTTGCTCTCCTTAGCCGATGCGGCCGGTGATGTAGGCTTCGGTGCGCGGGTCTTTCGGGGTGGTGAAGATCTGCGAGGTTTCGCCGTATTCGGCAAGGCTTCCCAGGTGGAAGAAGGCGGTTTTCTGGCTGACGCGCGCGGCCTGC
>JANOER010000173.1:0-2182 GCA_031441285.1 Rhodobacterales bacterium | reverse complement strand
ACCAATGCGCTGGTGGCGCTTGGGGCGTCAAGCTTCGTGATCTTCTCGCAACTTTTCCCCGACGAGCCGAGCCAGACCCGCGTCGCGGCGCAGATCGTCTCGGGGATCGGATTTCTTGGGGCCGGCCTGATCTTCCGCGACGGCTTTCGCCTTCATGGCCTGAACACGGCCGCGACGCTGTGGTGTTCGGCCGGCGTCGGCATGATGTGCGGGGCCGGGGCGCTGCACCTGGCCGCGATCCTGACCGCGATGGTGCTGATCCTGAACATTTTCCTGCGCCCCGTGGTCAACTTCCTTGACGCGCGGCTTTTTCGCGGCCGGGCCGGGGAACGGAGCGTGCGATTGCGGCTTGTCTGCCGGTCGGACCGCGAAGAAGACTTGCGGGCTTTGGCCCTTCGCATGCTGATTCAGGCCGGATTCCGCCTGGTCGAGATGGACTCGCACCCGTCCGAGGACGGAGCCGGAGTCGAGGTCGTCCTGTCCTTGTCAAGTCTTGAGGGGACACATGACGGCTTGGAAAAGGCCGTGGCACTGCTGGCGGTCGAGCCTGGCGTCAGCCATGTCGACGGACAGGCGGTTGACGACTAGGGTCGTTTTCGGGCATCCGAGACGAGCAACAGGGTCCGGACAGCTGGACTTTCGGGTGGCGCGGCGATAGACGCGCCACGTTAGCGCTAACAACCGCTTCCTGACCCGCAATCGGAGAGTACCATGGTATCGCGCGTCATTCCGGTCGATGTCTTCGATCTGGTGATCTTCGGAGCGACCGGCGATCTGGCCCGCCGGAAGATTCTTCCCGGCCTTTACCGCCGCTTTCAGGCCGGGCAGATGCCCGGCGAAAGCCGCATCATCGGCGCCGCCCGGGCAGACCTGACCGAAGCCGACTTCCGCGAGCAGGTACGCGAGGCGATTGCCGAGTTCATTCCGAAGGTCCGGCAGGACGATACGGCGATCGAAGGCTTCCTGCGCCAACTTACCTATGTCGCGATCGACGCGACCGGCACCAACGGCTGGGCTGCACTCAAGGGCTTGATGCGCGAGAACGTGGTCAAGGCCTTCTACTTCTCGGTCGCGCCCGGTCTTTTCGGCGATATAGCACAGCGGCTGTCCGACCACGGCATCGCCGACGCCTGGAGCCGTATCGTGGTGGAAAAACCGTTCGGGCGCGACCTTGCCTCGGCACGCGCGCTGAACGCCGTGCTGGCCCGGCATTTCACCGAAGCCCAGATCTACCGGATCGACCACTATCTCGGCAAGGAAACCGTGCAGAACCTGATGGCGGTGCGTTTCGCCAACATCCTGTTCGAGCCGCTCTGGAAGGCCGAATACATCGATCATGTCCAGATCACCGTGGCCGAGACGGTGGGGGTGAACGGGCGCGGCGCCTATTACGACACGTCCGGTGCGATGCGGGACATGGTGCAGAACCACATGATGCAGCTGTTGTGCCTGATCGCGATGGAGCCGCCCTATCACTTCGACCCCGACGCCGTGCGCGACGAAAAGCTGAAGGTGATCCGCGCGCTGAAACCGCTGACGCCAGAAAATATCGTGCGTGGCCAATATGCTGCGGGTGGAAGTGAAGGCGGGTATCTTGAGCATTCCGGCAATCCGCAGTCAAGGACCGAAAGCTACATCGCGCTGAAGGTAAACGTGTCGAACTGGCGCTGGCAGGGGGTGCCGTTCTATCTGCGCACCGGCAAGCGCCTCCGCGCCCGGGCGTCTGAAATCGCAATCACCTTCAAGCAGCCGCCACATGCGATCTTCGATGATGCGACGGGCTGGCATGAAAACGTGCTCGTGATCCGCCTCCAGCCCAATGAAGGCATGAACCTGATGGTGATGATCAAGGAACCGGGGCCTGGCGGCATGCGCCTGATGCAGGTGCCGCTGGACATGGCCTTTGCCGATGCGCTGGGGGACGCGGCCGAAGATGTGCCGGACGCTTACGAGCGCCTGATCATGGACGTGATCCGTGGCAACCAGACCCTCTTCATGCGCGGCGACGAGGTCGAGGCGGCCTGGGCGTGGACCGATCCGATCATCGAAGGCTGGGAGACGCGCGGCGACCGTCCGCAAACTTACGATCCTGGGTCCTCCGGCCCCGAGGATGTGGCCGGCCGCCGCCGTCCGTCGCAGCGCCGTTGTCGCCAAACTCACGCAACTGATCAGAATTCTTTCC
>JANOER010000172.1:0-2147 GCA_031441285.1 Rhodobacterales bacterium | reverse complement strand
GGATCCTCGACCCCGGCATCGGGCTGGAACACACGATGCACCTGTGGGGCTGGACCTCGTTCAGCTTTAACTGGATCAAGGACAGCGACATGGCGATCTACACCATCGTCCGTGCGGCGGTCTGGCAGACCAGCGGCTTTGTGAAGGCGATGTTCCTCGCCGGCCTGCGCGGGATCGACAACGAGATCCTGAAGGCCGCGCAGATCGACGGGGCGTCGAACTGGCAGCTGTACCGCCGCATCGTGATTCCGCTGCTTCGGCCCGCGTTTCTTAGCGCCTTCGTGATCCTGTCGCACCTGGCGATCAAGTCCTACGATCTGGTGATCGCGCTGACCGGGGGCGGGCCGGGGCGGGCGACGGAAATGCCCGCGACCTTCATGTATTCCTACACCTTCACCCGAAACCAGATGGGCATCGGCGCCTCGTCCGCCGTGATCATGCTGATGACCATCGCCGCGATCATGGTGCCCTACCTTTACGCCGAGCTTAAGGAGAAGACGGCATGAGCGTTGCCGTGCAGGACACCGCCGTCTCGACCGGGCGCATCACCCGGACCTTCATCTACCTCGTGCTGCTGCTGTTTGCGCTGTTCTACCTTTTGCCGCTTTACGTCATGGGCATCAACTCGTTGAAACCGCTGGAGGAGATCACCGGCGGCAACATGATGGCCCTGCCGTCGCAATGGACGCTGGAGCCGTGGCGGCAGGCCTGGTCCACCGCGCAGATCGGGGTCGAGCCGACGGGTCTGAAACCCTATTTCCTGAACTCGATCCTGATGGTCGTGCCGGCGGTCGTCATTTCAACCATCGTCGGCGCGCTGAACGGTTATGTGCTGACCAAATGGCGGTTCCGGGGCGATACCTGGGTCTTCGGCCTCATGCTGTTTTCCTGCTTCATCCCGTTCCAGATCGTGCTGATCCCGATGGCGGTGGTTCTGGGCAAGTTGGGGCTGGCCGGGTCGGTTCCCGGCCTTGTCCTCGTGCATGTGGTCTACGGGATCGGGTTCACCACGCTTTACTTCCGCAACTACTACGCCAGCTTCCCGACCGAGCTGATCCGCGCGGCCCAGATCGACGGCGCGGGGTTCTTCCGCATCTTCTGGCGGATCCTGCTGCCTGTCAGCGGCCCGATCGCCGTGGTCAGCGTCATCTGGCAGTTCACCAACATCTGGAACGATTTTCTGTTCGGCGTCAGCTTTGGCGGCACCAGCCAGCCAATGACCGTGGCGCTGAACAACCTCGTCCAGTCATCCACCGGGGTAAAGGAATACAACGTCCATTTCGCGGGCGCGATCCTTGCCGCGCTTCCGACCCTCTTCGTCTACATCGTCGCAGGCCGCTACTTCGTGCGCGGGCTGATGGCGGGGTCGGTGAAGGGATAAGCCGACCGCCGGGCGGCTGTAACCGCCCGACGGTCTTTGTTCAACCCAAAGCCCCCCCCATTGCAAAGCGGAACCGGGCGAACGACAGGAAGGAATACGAGAATGAGGCTTTTGTCCATAACGGCGCTTCTCCTTGCCACGGCAAGTCCGGCGCTGGCCGAACCCTCGGTCGAGGTGATGCATTTCTGGACCTCGGGCGGCGAGGCGGCGGCGCTGGGTGCCGTCCGTGACAAGGTGGTCGCCAATGGCGTCGCCTGGGCCGATGCGCCGGTGGCCGGCGGTGGCGGCGATGCGGCCAAGACCGCGCTGCAAGCCCGGATCGCTTCGGGCAACCCGCCCGCGGCGATGCTGATGCTGGGCCAGAACATCATCGACTGGGCGAACGAAGGGATGCTGGGCAACGTCGATGCCCTGGCCGCGGCCGAGGGCTGGGACGCCGCCCTGCCGCAGGCGGTGAAGGACTTCACCAAGGTCGACGGCCACTACGTTTCGGTCCCGACGAACGTGCACCGGACCGACATGATCTGGGCGTCGAAAGCCGCCTTCGACAAGATCGGCGCGCCCTATCCCACGACCTGGGAAGAACTGAATGCCCTTGCGCCCAAGTTTGTCGAGGCCGGGATCATCCCGCTGGCCCACGGCGGGCAGGCCTGGCAGGAAGCCTACATGTTCGAAGCGGTCGCCGCAGGCGTCGGCGGGGCGGAGTTCTACCGCAAGGCCCTGATCGAGCTGGACGATGCCACCCTGCGCGGGCCGGAAATGGTGG
>JANOER010000171.1:0-6667 GCA_031441285.1 Rhodobacterales bacterium | reverse complement strand
CCGCCCCCGGCGACGATCTTGATCTGGCTTGCGCCCAGCATCAGCTGTTCGCGCGTCGCCTGCAGAACGGCATCCCGCCCGTCGGCAATGCGCCCGGCCCCAAGCTGTTCGCCCCGCTGCAATTCGCCCCCGACGCGGGGCAATTCCCAGATCGACCGGAAGTCGCCGTGCCCCGAGGTCTGCGAGATCATCGCCCCGGACGGATAGATGCGCGGGCCGGTGACCGACCCGCTGTCGATGGCGCGCTTCAGGGGAAAGGACGGCCCGCCGCAATCGCGCACCGTGGTGAAGCCGCGCATCAGCGTGCGTTCCGCCTGCTTGGCGGCGGCGAAGTGGATGTCCCCCGCATCCGCCGTCAGCATCTGCGGGATCGGCAGGCTGGCCAGCATGGTGTGCCAGTGCGCGTCGATCAGGCCGGGCATCAGCGTGCGCCCGCCGCCGTCGATCACGGTTGCTCCGTCGGGGGCCGAAAGCGGACCCTGCGCCACGTCGGCAATCATGCCACCCATGACCAGCACCGACACCCCGTCGCGGGTGTTCAGCGCCAGCCCGTCGAAAAGCCGGACGTTGGTGAACAGCGTCACCGTCTTCGGGTCAACCGTCTGGGCTTTCGCGGGCGTGTAGGCCGCGATCCCCAGAAGTGCTACCGAGGCCGCTCCGCTGGACATGAAGCCGCGCCGCGACAGGTCGGCGTTGACCGTGCGGGTCAGGGCGCGCACCTCGGCGGTGCAGCAGGCGCACCCCGGTCGCGCGACGACGTGCTGGCAGCGGTTTGCATCCGTTGTGACCATGGCCGGGCTCCGTGTTCTGATGAATTGATCGACAAACGATCAAGCTTCGCCGGACGCAAAAAAACAGGGATGGCCTGCCAAGTCAATGACTTGGGAATGCTCGCTTTTGTTCGGATCGGACCTTGACCTTGCGGGCAACGCCGGCGCTTCATCCTCGGTCCTGCCCGGCAAACACCTCATCCAGTCCACTTTTGCGCAGGAAGTCCGGCAGGCCCAGTGGCTGCTTGCGGTCCGGCGGCAGGGGCGAGACAAAGGGCGCATCGCCCCGGCGCATGACGAAATCGGCTTTCGCTGCTGCCAGCAGGTCAGGCTGGGTCAGAAGGTCATAGCCCATCCCGGCAAGGATACGCGAGGTCGCAAGCGACGCCTTCCGGCCGATCGACATGCCCCCGCAGGCGGTCACCGGCCAGGTGTGCAGGCCAACCCCAAGCGGCAGCGTCGGCCAGACGAAGACGCCCGACGGACAGGTATAGCTGACGTCGCCCATGTCGGTCGACCCGCCGGCGGACTTCTCGCCGATGAAGGGCAGGGCCTGCATCGCCATCCCGGCCTCGGGCAAGCCCATGCCGGCCTGGCAGCCGCGTGCAAAGGCCTGTTCCTCGTCGGTCCAGTCTATCGGCTCGTTGCTCAGATGGTCATGGGCCAGCCTAGCCAGCGGCTCGTTCGGCAAGAGGTCGTACATCCCGAAGAAAAGGTCGAACTCGGCCGTGGTCTGGGTCATCTCTGCCGCCCCTTCGGCGATCTCGCGCGCCCAGTCGGTCATCGCGCCGACCTTCTGGCGGTCAGCGTCGCGGATCACGATCCAGATCTGCGCGAAATCCGGCACCACGTTCGGGGCAGACCCCGCGCTTTCAAAGATGTAGTGGATGCGGGCCGTCGGCAGGATGTGCTCGCGCATGAACTGGATGCCGATTCCGAACAGCTCAGCCGCCTTCAGCGCCGACCGCTCCTCCCACGGGGCGTTCCCTGCATGGGCGGTCTTGCCACGGAACGACACCTTGATGTTGTCGGTGGCCGCGGTGCTGACCAGGCCCGCAGCGGGGAACGGGGCCGGATGCCAGCCGATGGCGACATCCACGTCATCGAAAAGGCCCTCGCGCACCATGTAGACCTTTGCGCCTTCGGTCTCTTCTGAGGCGCAGCCATAGACCCGGACCGTGCCCGGCGTGCCACTCTCCTCCATCATCTTCTTCAGCGCCAGCGCGCCCCCGGTGCTGCCCGCGCCCAGCATGTTGTGCCCACAGCCATGCCCGCTGGAATGCGCGCCCGGCGCCTGGCGCGGCTCGGCGGCATTGCCGAGCGACGGCAGCGCGTCATACTCGGGCAGATAGGCGATGATCGGGCCGCCCTCTCCTTGGCTCCATTCTGACAAGAAGGCCGTCGGCACGCCTGCGGTCCCGGTGCTGACCGTCTTGAACCCTGCCGCCTCCAGTTCGCGCAGATGGATTTTCATCGATTCCACCTCGGCCAGAGAGATTTCCGCGAGGTCCCAGACGTCGCGGGAGATGCGAAGGATCGTGTCCTCCCACGCAGCAACCGCCTCAGCGGCAGCGGCTTTCGAGGCCGGTGCCGCCTGCGCCAGTGCCACTCCGCCGGGGAGAGCGGCCGCAGCGCCTGCGGCAAGCACGGTGATCAGGAAATCACGCCGCGCGACCGAGGCGAAGGCCTCGCCCACGCCATCAGTCTTGATCAGTTCGTTCCGGGCTTCAGTTGTCATGACGGTCAATGCTCGTGTGAATGATGCCGGTGTGGCTGGCGGTAATGGCAGGTGTCCCGCAAGACTCGCGCAGCCCCACGTTGCGGCCGCCCGCAGAGGTTACTTGCCCGCGCAAGCCATGTCATCCCTTTGCGCTGAGCATCCCGCGTGAACTTGCCGATCCGCGCCCTGTCAGCCTTCGCCGCCCCCCTTCGCGCGCAGGATCTGGAGCGTGCGATCCGGCCAGCACGGGAAGGCTCGTCGTGCGACTTCGTCGCTCCTCGCGGGCGCTGCTGCGACGAGGAGACAAAGTCGAACGAGGAGGGGTAGCCAGAAAGACCGACGGGCTGTCACCAGCAAGCCCCAAACCGGTCTAAAAATCCGTCGGCGCCCCGCCTTCCTGCTTTCGTTTCGCCACGAACTGGCGCAGATCTTCCTGATGATCGCCGTTCATCGCCGGCGCCTCGAACTCGGCCAGGATCTGCTTGTAGATCCGGTGGGCGCGTTCCTGGGTCCAGAGCGCCCCGTCGATCTGCCAGGCCTCGTAATTGCGCCAGTCGCTGGCGATCGGGGCATAGAAGGCGTGCTGATAGCGGTCCTGGGTGTGCTGGATCCCGAAGTAATGCCCGTTCGGCCCGACTTCCCTGATCGCGTCGAAGGCAAGGTCGTCGTCGGTGGTGGCGAAAGTCGCCTCCTCGAAGTAGCGCTGGATCATCTGCAGGACTTCGCAGTCCATGATGAACTTCTCGGGGCTGGCGATCAGCCCGCCCTCCAGCCACCCTGCCGCGTGGTAGACCATGTTGGTGCCCGACTGCACGGCAGACCAGAGCGAATTCGACGTCTCCCACATCGCCTGCCCGTCCGGCACGTTCGCGGCGCAGACACCGGAGGCGCGCATCGGCACGCCGTAAAAGCGCACGAGCTGTCCGGTCATCTGCGTCGCGCGCATGTATTCCGGCGTGCCGAAAGCCGGGGCGCCCGACTTCATGTCGACATTGCTGGTGAAGGTCCCGATTGCCACCGGACAGCCCGGCGCGATGTATTGCAGCAAGGCCACCGCCGCCAGGGCCTCGGCAATCGACAGCGCGACCGCCCCCGACATGGTGACCGGCGCCATGGCGCCCGCAAGGGTGAAGGGCGTCACCACCACCGGCTGCCCGCGCTTGGCCAGCCGCATCGCGCCGTCCAGCATCGGATAGTCGTGCTTCAGCGGGCTGACCGAGTTGATGTTGGTATACATCCGCGGCTTGGCCTTGAACTCGTCGTCGGTCAGCCCGCCGGCAAGCCGGACCATCTCCATCACATCCTCGACCCGCTCGGCCCCCAGACTGTAAGCATGAACGACCTTGTCGGTCAGCGTCAGCTTTTCATAAAGGCAATCGAGGTGCCGGACCGACGCATGGATGTCGATCGGTTCGACCGGATAGCCGCCTGCAACATGGATGCAGTTGAAATACTGCGTCAGCTTCATGAATTCCTTGAACGTCTCGAAGTCGCCGGACCGCTTGCCACGCTCCATGTCCCAGGCGTTCGGCGGACTGGAGACGTTGACGAAGACCATGTGCTTGCCACCCAGAATGATCTCGCGGGCGGGGTTGCGCGGGGTGATGGAGAAGGTTTCGGGCGCGCGGGCGACCATCTCCATCACGAAATCCTCGTCCATGCGGACGTTGGTGCCGTTCACGATGCAGCCGGCGCGGCGCAGGTGTTCCACCGCTTCGGGGTTCAGGAATTCGATCCCGATGTCGCGCAGGATGCGCATCGCGGTCTTGTGGACGCGCTGCACCCCTTCGGCGTCAAGGGGTTCGGTCGGCCGGTCGGGGTTGACGGGGATCCGCCAGGGCATCTGGTCGATGGCCGCTGTCCCCGCGCGGACCTGCATTCCTGCACGCCCACCGGCGCGTTTTCTGCGGATTGGCTCGTCGGGCATCGTCGTTCTCCACTGTCTTGCCAGCAAGGATGACGGAAGGTTCGGTGGTTGATCCCTCTGTCAGCGACGTGAGCGCGTCGTTTTTCGCGCGGATGACGAAGCGGTCAGACCCCGGTGCGATCCAGCCAGCCCGGCAGCGCGCCGATGTCGGGCAGCACCACATCGGCCAGCGGGGCCAGATCCGCCGACGTCGCGATGCCGCTCAGCACCGCGACCGTGCGCATTCCTGCGGCGCGGCCGGCCTCAAGGTCGTGCCGGCTGTCTCCGACCATTGCCACGCGCGCAGGATCAAGCCTGAAGGCTGCCGCAAAGGCCAGGCACATGCCGGGGCCGGGTTTTGCCCCATAACCGGAATCGTGGCCTGCGATGAAATCGAAGCAGTCGGTGATGCCATGCGCCGCAAGATGCTGCCGCGCGGGTGACTCGGAATCATTGGTCGCAACACCCAGCCGCAGCCCGCGTTCGCGCAAGCCCTTCAGCAGCGGGCGCAGCGGCACCGCTTCGGACATCGGTGCGCTGCCCGCAGTATCGTCGATCCTATCGGTCAGATCGAGCACCGACATGCCGGGCAGATGTGCGGCAAGCGCGGTCGCGATGTCGACGGCCGTAGCCGCAATCACCGGGCTGTCGGGCGCAAAGCTTTGCGACGCGGGGTCAAAACCGATCGCCCGGCCCATACGCCTTGCGTGGTCGGCGTCGTGTGCCAGTCCGGAAAGGAAACCTGCAGCCCAGCGGCCCCAGCTGATCCGGAAATCGAACAGCGTTCCATCCTTGTCGAACAAGAGGGCGTCGATCATCGGAGCCATGTTCCGCGCCTCAGGTCCAGTGCGTGGCGATGCCGCCCGGAAGGGCGGCCCGCGCGGTCAGCGGGGCGGAATAGGGCAGGCCATGCTGATCGCAGAAGGCGATGACCCATTGGTCATCCAGCAAGAGATGGTCAAGCACCGCGCCCAGAACCTCGCCGTCTCCTGCCAGGTCGCGCAGCGATCCCGGCGCGATCCCGCTGGCCGCAAGAAAGCCTGCAAGCCGATCTTCATCGCCTGCAAGCCAGGCCAGCGCCTGCAGGGCCAGCACATGAGCGGAGTCTTGCTGCAATCGGGCGCTTCCGTGCTGTGCGCGCCGCAACAGTCGCGGCGAAGTGAAGAGGGGACCGAAATTGGAAAGGATTTCTTAACCAACTCGGTAGCACAGTCCCCGGGAGTGGGAAAGGAGACGTGGTATCTGAAGATGAGCGGGCGCATCCTTATCGTTGATGACATTGCAAGCAACCGGATCGTCTATCGGGCGCGGCTGGCGGCTGCGTTCTACGATCCGCAACTGGCCTCGACCGGGGCGGGCTGTCTTGCCATGGCGATGGAACTGCGGCCCGACCTCATTCTGCTGGACTTTCATCTGCCCGATCTTCCGGGCCAGGTCGTCCTGCGCCGGCTGCGCGCGAACCCCGCCACGCGCGATACTCCGGTGATCGTCCTGACTGCCAGCACCGACAGCGAAAGCCGGCTTGCCGCCTTTGCGGCGGGCGCCGACGATGTGATCGGCAAGCCTGCGAACGAGGCCGTGCTCTTGGCGCGGGTTCGCAACCTTTTGCGCGCGCGCTCCGGGGTCGAGTTCGCGGCCGGCGCGGCGATGGCGGCGCAAGGCTTTGCCGAACCGGCCCTTGCGTTCGACCGTGGGGCGACGGTTGCGGTCGTGGCCAGCCAGATCGACGCCGCGCGCCGGTTGCAGAAGGATCTCGCCAAGGAACTGGGGGGCCGCCTCCTCGCGATTTCGCGTCCGCAGGCCCTGGCCGAGGCGGCTTTGGCTACGGCCGGTCCGGCCGGGGTGCCCGATGTCTTCATCGTGCAACAGGAAGGCAGCGATACGATCAGCACATTTCGCCTTCTGTCCGAACTGAAAAGCCAACAGGCCACCCGCCATTCGGCGGTCTGCGTCCTTGGCCGGTCGGGCGAAGGGGACGAGGCGGCGATTGCCTTCGATCTTGGGGCCGACGATGTGGTGGGGCCGGATGTGACGGCGGCCGAACTTGCGCTGCGCACCCGCAGTCTGATCCGCAGAAAGCAGCGCGGCGACCAGAACCGCGCGCGGATCGAAGACGGGCTGCGTCTTGCGGTGGTCGACCCGCTGACGGGACTTTACAATCGCCGCTATGCGATGCCCCAGCTTGCCGCCATTGCCGCGCGCGCGGCCGGGACCGGCAGCGCCTTCGCCGTGATGGTCGTCGATCTTGACCGCTTCAAGCTGGTGAACGAC
>JANOER010000170.1:0-1574 GCA_031441285.1 Rhodobacterales bacterium | reverse complement strand
ATACCAACGGCCCTTTCAACTGACCCTCGCCCATTGACGGGAGGTAATTGAGGCTATGGCTTTGGGGTCATCTGCGAAAGAGTTCCATGCTTTGCAGCAGGCTTCGACAATGTCGTCGTAGCCGTCAAAGACGGTGATGGCGAGGTTGTTGGCGCGCAGGTAGGCCCAGACGTTTTCGACCGGGTTCAGTTCCGGTGCATAGGGTGGCAGGTGCAAGAGCGAGATGTTGTCCGGGACGGCGAGTGCCCCGGCCCCGTGCCATCCTGCGCCGTCGAGGACGAGGATGGCATGAGCGCTGGGGGCCACGGTACGGGCGATCTCGACGAGATGGAGGTTCATCGCCTCGGTGTTGGCGAAGGGCAGCACAAGGCCAGCCGCGACGGCACGTCCGGGACAGACAGCTCCGAAGATATAGCTCGATTGGTAGCGGGTGTCGCGCCTGGCACGTGGCCTTGTGCCGCGCTTGGCCCAGACGCGGGTGATCGTGCCCTGCTGGCCAACCCTTGCTTCATCCTGGAACCAAATTTCCAGCGGCTTGCCCTGTGCAGCCTCAGGGATCACTGCCGCGACCGTTTCGGGGAAGTTTTTTTAAACGCCTCTTGGGCTTCCGGGTCCGACCTGGGGTGCTGCGGACGCACCGAAAGCCGCCGGAAACCGAGCGCTGCCAGTTGCTTGCCGACCGTCCGCTCGTGCAGGATGACGCCGAACTCCGACGCAATCCGGGCCTGCAGATCGCATCGCCGCCAGCGCACCACACCATCTTTCTCAGCGTCAGGACCCGTTTCGACCCAAGCCGCCAGCGTCGCCATCTGGTCTTGGCTCAACCGTCGGGGGCGGTGCGCAGACCTCCGGTTCCCCAACCCTTCAAGACCCTCGGCATTGTAGCGATGCACCCAGTCGCGCAGTGTCTGGCGGTCCATGCCGCAGGTCCTGGCCGCCTCCACTCGGTCCACCCCCTCAAGCACCAGCGCAATCGCCAGCATCCGCCGCGCCGCCCGCGCATCCTTCGTCTTGACAGCCGCCGAACGAAGCTCGGTC
The DNA here is from genome assembly GCA_031441285.1 of Rhodobacterales bacterium. Lineage (GTDB taxonomy): Bacteria > Pseudomonadota > Alphaproteobacteria > Rhodobacterales > Rhodobacteraceae > Tabrizicola. Next base: position 536 of record JANOER010000170.1, on the reverse strand, counting down.
GCCGTCAACTCCTTCCGCGTGATCGCGATCCCAGCCATGCTGACCTCCTGCCCTTGAGGCCGCATTGATTCAGACTTCGCGAGACTTGGGAATCCCCAAAGAGTCAGATCGAAAGGCCGTTGGTATCATAGGCATCCTCGATAGTCAGCAGCCGCTCGGCGGGGTCCACCATGGCCAGAAGGGACCGGGCGAATGTCGTCTTGCCGGTCGAGGTTCCGCCCGAAATCAGGATGTTCATCCGGTCTTCGACACAGAGCCGCATGGCCTCAGCCAGGTTTCCGTCCCTGGCCAATCGCGTTACTTCCGACACGCGCTCTCTTTTGCGCGCATCGATATCGACCAAACCGGCATTCAAAAGTTTGGTCTCGATCAGTTGATAAGCTGACAGCTTGAAGGGCCGCAGCGTGATCGCCATCCCGCCTTCCACGATGGGCGGTGCGACGACCTGCGCCCGGATTGGTGTCGCACCCCAGATGATCTTCCCCGAAACGGTCGGCTTCTTGTCCGAGAACTGGACGCCGACGGCGGAGGCGATG
>JANOER010000169.1:0-5737 GCA_031441285.1 Rhodobacterales bacterium | reverse complement strand
TAGGAAAACGAGTTCAGGCAGTTCGTGGCCGCCAGTCCAAGCCCCAGCGAGAACACGAATGCCCCGGCGACCAGGCGGCGGCCAAAGACCCCCTCCTCGACCGCGAAACGTTCATCCGAGACATAGGGGTGATGGTCCATGACCAGGCTGTTGAACGCCATCGACTCGCCTTCGGAAATCGTCCGGCGGATCGAGCGGATCTTGTCGCCAATCGCGAAGTCTTCGAAATACCAGTTCTCGGAGTTCCAGGCGGGAATCGCTGCATGTGCCGGCGGAAGGCCGGGTAACCCCCTTGGATGTATGCCGATTTCCGCCATGTCGTCCCCGTGCAGCGGCGCCCGCTGAGAGATGCGGACCCGCGGAGACAACCATGATCTTCCACCTTTCACTTGTCAAAGGTAATTTCATCTGCGAAAGTTCTGCCAAGGAGAAGCCCATGGAACACCCGCAGTATTTCGAGGATTACGCCATCGGCGATACCCGCCGAACCCTGGGCCGCACGATCACCGAAACCGATATCGTGGTGCATGCGGGCCATTCCGGCGACTTCTTCCCGCACCACATGGACGCCGAGTTCTGCCGCACCCAGCCCTTCGGCCAGCGCATCGCGCATGGCACGATGACCTTTGCCATCGGCATTGGTCTGACGGCCACGCAGATCAACCCCCATGCCATGACCTATGGATATGAGCGGTTGCGCTTTCCCAACCCGGTGTTTGCGGGCGACACCATCCGCACCACCGTCACCATCGGGCGCAAGTCGGACGACGCGAAACGCCCCGCCCATGGGCAGGTGGTCGAAATCTGTGAAACGCAGAACCAGCACGGCAAGACGGTGATGTATTGCGAACACATCCTGCTGGTCGCCCGGAAAACCGCGCCATGATCGAAACCTTTGCCCAGGACTGGCCCGCCCCCGCCAATCCCAAACCCATCGTGATCATCGGCGCAGGCGGCATCGTGCGCGATGCCCACCTTCCGGCCTATGCCAAAGCGGGGCTGACGGTCGGCGGTGTCACCGATCTTGATCCTTCCCGCCGTGAAGCCCTGGCCCGCGACTTCAACATCCCCCAGGTGTTCGCCAGCGTGGCAGAGGCAGCAAAGGCCTGCGGAACCTCGGTCGTCTACGATATCGCCGTTCCCCCGCACGCGATCACGACCATCCTGCCCGACCTGCCCGACGGGGCGGCGGTGCTGATCCAGAAGCCGATGGGGTCTGACCTTGGCCAGGCGCGTCAGATCCGCCAGCTTTGCCGCGAAAAGGGTCTGAAGGCCGCCGTCAACTTTCAACTGCGGTTTTCGCCGATGATGATGGCGGCACGGCAGGCAGTTCAGGGCGGGCTGATCGGGGACCCGCTTGAGCTTGAGGTGCATCTGAACATCTTCACGCCGTGGCACCTGTTCCCCTTTCTTCTGCCCATGCCAAGGGTCGAGTTGCTGGTTCACTCTATTCACTACCTCGACAGCATCCGCGCAGTTTTCGGCACGCCTTTGGGGGTCTTTGCGCGGTCGCTTCCCGATCCGCGCGCGCCGGGGCTGGCGCAGACCCGCACCTCGGTCCTGATGGACTATGGCGATCTTCGCCGTGGGGTGATGAGCATCAATCACAACCATCAGGGCGGGCGGAAATTCCAGTCGGCCTGGTTTCGCATCGAAGGCACCGGGGGCGCGATCATGGTCAAGCTTGGCGTGTGTTTCGACTATCCGAATGGTGAGGCGGACGAGCTGTGGTTCTGCCCGAACGGCGGCGACTGGCGGCAGGTTCCGCTCACAGGCAGTTGGTTCATCGAAGCCTTCATGGGGCCCATGCGCAACCTTCAGCGCTTTGACGCGGGCGAGGATGCGCTGCTGTTCTCGGGGGTCGAGGATGCCTTTCAGACCATGGCGCTGGTCGAGGCCTGCTTTGACGCCATGGCGAGACCTGGTGTGCCGCTACAAGGAGACTAGCCGTCTCAGGTCCGGCTGAAGCTTTCGGGTTGCAGGTTGCCCACCACCCCGCCGCCCACGCTTTGCGTCAGACGCGCGGCGCAGTCGATGGTCGCGACGCAGCAATCCGAAAAACTGACCGGATCACCGAACCGTTCGATGTGCGGAACCGTCAGCGCGGCGATGGCGTGGCCGGTGTGGCCGATGATCGGAGCCGAGATGTTCACCACGCCCTTGATCACGAAGCTGTCGACAATCTCATGACCCCGGCTGCGGATCGCCGCCAGATCCTTTTGCAACTGCGCCAGTGTCATGCCCTGCGGAAGCGGTGTGCGCGACAGCATTTCGGTCAGCGCGTCTTCGGTCTGGAAGGCCATCATCACCCGGCCGGATGAGGCGCGCCAGACATCGACCCGCGTGCCAAGCCGCACGGACATCACATGGCGGGCAGGCGGGTCCACTTGCCCGACGATCAGAACCGACTCTTCGGCCAGAACTGCAAGATGCACCGATTGGTTGATCCGCTGCGCCAGCGTCCGCATCATGGGTGCGGCCGCTGTGGTCAACCTGCGGATCAACGGGGTGCGATGCGCGATCTCGAACATCAGGGTCGTCAGAACATAGCGGTCCGAACCGGTATCAAAGGCGATGTATCCCCGGTCTTGCAGGACAACCAGCATCCGGAAGATTTCTGAGACCGAACGCCCAAGGACCCGCGCGATCTCGGCCTGGGTCAGCCCGGAATCGGACCGCGACAGATGCTCGAGAATGTCGAGACCTTTTTCCAGGGCCGGGGCCGTGTACTTCGGGGTGCGTGCGTCCATTATCCACTCGACGGGTTTTACCTGTGAAATGAGCTATGCGAAAACAGGCAGGTCGTCCATTCCCCATTTGCAGACCATGGGGCGGATACCGCTTGGCGGTCGTGATCGATCTCCGAAAGCTGCTTCCACCTCTTGAAGCGGGAACACATCCGTCACCTCAGAGACCTGACCCGGAAAGCCGCAAGGCAGGACGTGTTCGACGATGTCGAGAGCTTCTACAACCCAAATCGCAAGCACAGGAACGACGGCATTCTGTCGCCCGTTGACTTCGAAACCAGGCAGCAGAAACCGAACGAGGCAGGTGTCTGGGAAACCACGGGCACCTTACAAAAGGATTCGTTCCAGCCAACAAAAGTTTCGGGTGTGATGATGTCGCTGATTTCTGGCGGCTTCCGCCGGCCAAACAGAACCTAAAAGCCTATTTTCAAGTCTCTGTTTATCATGGTGAGCCGGACAGGATTCGAACCTGTGACCCGCTGATTAAAAGTCAGCTGCTCTACCAACTGAGCTACCGGCCCCACGAAACGGCTGATTAGGCAAGCCCGTCCCAAGGGTCAAGGGCTAAAACGTCCGGCTCTGGCGAATCCGGGCTGGCGGGCGTATATGCCGGGGCATGAAGGACAGCATGGGCACCAGCGGCCTGCCGTTCATGAAAATGCATGGCGCGGGCAATGATTTCGTGGTGATCGACCAGCGCGGGCGCGGGCCGGCGACTCCGGCGGTGATGACGGCTGGCCTGGCGCGCGCGATCGGCGACCGCAACCGGGGTGTCGGCTTTGACCAGCTGGCCGAGATCACGGCCTCGGACAGCACCGATTTCGGGCTGGTGTTCTGGAATAGCGATGGCAGCCAGGCCGGGGCCTGCGGCAACGCCACCCGCTGCGTGGCCGACCATGTGATGCAGGGCCTGGGGGTGGACCGGGTCACCCTGACCACGGCGCGCGGCGACCTTCGGGCCGAACGTGGCCCGGATGGCCGGGTCTGGGTGAACATGGGGACACCGCAGCTGGACTGGCAGGCGATTCCGCTGGCGCGCGAGGTGGACCTGCTTCACCTGCCTTTGGCCGGCGACCCGGTGGCCGTCGGCATGGGAAATCCGCATGGCGTGCATTTCGTGCCCGACGCCGAGGCCGTGGACCTGTCGGCACTTGGCCCGGAAATAGAACACGACCCGCTTTTCCCGAACCGCACCAATGTCGAGTTTGCCGCGCTGACCGGGCCGGACCGTCTGCGGCTGCGGGTTTGGGAACGCGGGACCGGGATCACGCTTGCCTGCGGCTCGGGCGCCTGTGCCACCGCGGTCGCCGCCCATCTGCGCGGCCTGACCGGGCGCCACGTGGTGCTGGACGCCGATGGCGGGGTGCTGGAAGTCGACTGGCGCGAGGACGGCGTCTGGCTGACCGGCCCGGTTGCCCGGGTCTTCGACGGGGTGCTGTCGGCTGACTATATCGCGGCAAACCGATGAACGCGCCGCAGAAGCCGCCGGTCTTTGCCACCCTTGGCTGCCGTCTGAACGCCTACGAGACCGAGGCGATGCAGGAACTTGCCGCCGCCGCAGGCGTCTTTGGCGCGGTCGTGGTGAACACCTGCGCTGTCACCGCCGAGGCGGTGCGCAAGGCCAGGCAGGAAATCCGCCGCCTGTCGCGTGAAAACCCCGGCGCGCAGATCATCGTGACCGGCTGCGCCGCGCAGACCGAGCCCGAGACCTTCGCCGCGATGCCCGAAGTGTCCAGGGTCGTCGGCAACCACGAAAAGATGCAGCCGGAAACCTGGGCTGGGCTGGCGGCACCCGACCTGATCGGTGCGACCGAACGGGTGCAGGTTGATGACATCATGTCGGTCCGCGAAACTGCGGGGCACCTGATCGACGGCTTCGGGCGGCACCGGGCCTATGTGCAGGTCCAGAACGGCTGCGATCACCGCTGCACCTTCTGCATCATCCCCTTTGGCCGGGGCAACTCGCGGTCTGTCCCCGCCGGAGTGGTGGTTGACCAGATCAACCGTCTGGTGGATCGCGGTTTCAACGAAGTGGTGCTGACCGGAGTGGACCTGACAAGCTGGGGGGCCGACATGCCCGGCGCTCCCCGGCTGGGCGATCTGGTGCGGCGGATCCTGAGGCTGACCTCGGTCTCCCGGCTGCGGATCAGTTCGATCGACAGCATCGAGACCGACCCCGCCCTGATCGAGGCGATCGCGACGGAACCCCGGCTGATGCCACATCTGCACCTGTCGTTGCAGGCCGGGGACGACCTGATCCTGAAGCGGATGAAGCGCCGGCACCGGCGCGAAGATGCGATCCGCTTCTGCGAGGAGGTCCGCGGCCTGCGGCCAGATATGGTGTTCGGGGCCGACATCATCGCGGGCTTTCCGACCGAGACCGAAGCGATGTTCCAGCAGTCGCTTGCCTTGGTGCATGACTGCGGGCTGACCTTCCTGCACGTCTTTCCCTATTCGCCCCGCAAGGGCACCCCCGCGGCGCGGATGCCGCAGGTGAGGGGCCCCGAAATCAAGGACCGCGCCGCCCGTCTGCGCGCGCTTGGGGATGCGGCTCTGGGCCGGCACCTGGCGTCTCAGGTCGGATGCGCGCAGCGGGTGCTGACCGAAGGCCCGCGCATCGGCCGGACCGAGGGGTTTGCCGAAGTGGCCTTCGCGTCCGACCAGCCTGAAGGGGCGATCCTGGATGTGCGCATTTCGGGACACGACGGGGCGCGGCTTCTGGCCTGACGGGGGCGGTGCGCTTTGGCGCACCCTGCGACGGGGCTTTGTGGGTCGCCGATCCCTTCACCTTGCCCCGATCCTCGATTAGGCTTTCGGCATGACGAAAGGGGTGCCCGTGGCCTGGGAGTTCTGGAACGGCAAGCGATGGGCCGAGATCTGCGTGACGACGCCGCAGGGCCCCGCGAAGCCGATCGGGTACAGCTTCGTCGACACCACGCTCGGCTTCTCGCAGGGCGGCTACATCTCGTTCCTCCGCCCGAAGGACATGC
>JANOER010000168.1:0-16339 GCA_031441285.1 Rhodobacterales bacterium | reverse complement strand
CCCCCACTGGTAGTTGCGGAACACCACCATGGTGATCGCGGGCCATTCCGGGCGGCCGATCGCGGTCAGTTCCGTCACCGCGATGCCGAAGGCACCGTCGCCGGCAAACCCGACAACGGGCACATCCGGGCAACCGATCTTTGCGCCGACGATTGACGGCAGCCCATAGCCGCAAGGCCCGAAAAGCCCCGGTGCCAGATATTTCCGTCCCGCCTCGAATGTCGGATAGGCGTTGCCGATGGCGCAGTTGTTGCCGATGTCGGACGAGATGATCGCCTCGCGCGGGAGTGCCGCCTGGATCGCGCGCCAGGCCATGCGGGGCGACATCCAGTCAGGTTTCGCGTCGCGCGCGCGCTGGTTCCAGCTGGTGCCGGGATCGTCATCCTCGTGGTCCATCGAGGACAGCGCCTGCGCCCATGCCGATTTCACCTGAGCGATCATCGCCTTGCGTTCGCTGCGCGCATGGTTGCCTGCGGTGGTGGCAAGTCGCGCCAAAACCGCCTCGGCGACCTTCCTCGCGTCGCCGACAATGCCTACCGTGACCTTCTTGGTCAGCCCGATCCGATCCGGGTTGAAATCGACTTGAATGATATTGGCCTCGCGGGGCCAGTAGTCCAGCGCGTATCCGGGAAGCGTTGAAAACGGGTTCAGCCGGGTACCCAAGCACAGTACCACATCCGCCTTGGAAATCAACTCCATTGCCGCTTTCGACCCATTGTAGCCCAAAGGTCCGGCGAACAGCGGATGGCTGCCCGGGAAGGCGTCATTGTGTTGATATCCCACACAAACCGGTGCATCCAGCCGTTCGGCAAGCCGCATCGAGGCCGCGATTGCCCCACCGATCACCACGCCGGCCCCGTTCAGGATGACCGGGAACTTCGCCTGCGACAGAAGGTCCGCCGCCGCCTGAATGGCCGCCTCGCCGCCGCCCGGACGCTCGAACTCCACCACCGCCGGCAAGTCGATGTCGATCACCTGGGTCCAGTAGTCGCGCGGCATGTTGATCTGGGCCGGCGCGCTCATCCGTTTGGCGTTCAGGATCACCCGGTTCAGCACCTCGGCCACGCGCGAGGGATCGCGCACCTCTTCCTGGTAGGCGACCATGTCGGCGAACAGAGCCATCTGCTCGACCTCTTGGAAGCCGCCCATGCCGATGGTCTTGTTCGCCGCCTGCGGCGTGACGAGGAGAAGCGGCGTGTGGTTCCAGTAGGCGGTCTTGACGGCGGTGACGAAGTTGGTGATGCCCGGCCCGTTCTGCGCGATCATCATCGACATCTTGCCGCTTGCCCGGGTGAAGCCGTCGGCCATCATCCCGCCCGAGCCTTCATGCGCACAATCCCAGAAGGTGATGCCCGCCTTGGGAAAGATGTCACTGATCGGCATGAAGGCCGACCCGATAATGCCAAAGGCATGTTCGATCCCGTGCATCTGCAGGACCTTCACGAAGGCTTCCTCGGTCGTCATCTTCATTGCAGCTCTCCATCATCAGTGTAGGCCCGAAAGGGCCTTTCGCCAGCACCCTACTGCCCCGCCCGGGCGCGGCTTAGGGCCAGATGTCGCGGCCCGATAAGGCCACGACTTTGGCACCTGCGCCTGACCGTGCCCCGGACGCGGAGCGGGACGCGCCGCCACTCGCAGCCTGCCCTTTCACCGCAACGCCCGCCCGATCCGCGCGACACCCTCCGCGATCCGGGGCAGCGGGATCGAGGAATAGGCCAGCCGGTAGTAGTTCCGCGGCCCGTCGCCGGCAAAGAATGCCCGGCCGGGTTCGATCAGCACGCCCTCGCCCCGCAATGCCAGGGCCAGAGCCTCGGTGTCCGCGCCTTCGGGCGCGCGCATCCAGAAGGACGATCCACCAAAGCCGCCCTGCCCCGCGACCGTCAGCCCCTCGGCGGCGATCGCCTCGGCCATCACCTGCCGGCGGCGGCGGAAAGCGCCCTTCATCCGGTTGACCAGCGCGTCGTAGTGCCCAAGCCCCAGGAAATAGGCCATCGTCCGCTGGATATGCCCCGGAGGGTGCTTCAGCATCATTGTCCGCAGCGCCCTTGCTTCGGCGATGAACCCGGGCGGGCCGACCAGATAGCCAAGTCGCAGCCCCGGAAAGACCGACTTGGAGAACGACCCGGCATAGATCACCCGCCCCCCGCGATCGAGCGATTTCAAGGCAGGCGCCACGGGTTTCAGGAAGGACATCTCGAATTCGTAGTCGTCTTCGACGATCACGAACCCGGACCGTTCCGCCGCCTCCAGCAGGGCCACGCGCCGCTCTACCGGCATCGTAGAATTGGTCGGGCACTGGTGCGACGGGGTCACGAAGACCACATCCGCACGGCCGACCCGGTCCGGCGGCAGACCCTCGGCGTCCACCGCGACCGGCAGCGCCTCGGCCCCGGTCGCAGCGACGACGGCGCGCCAGGCTGGATAGCCGGGGTTTTCGACCACCGCCCGGCGTCCCGGCCCCAGAAGGGCCGTCGCCGTGATCCAGAGCGCATTCTGCGCCCCCAGCGTCAGCAGAACCTCTTCTTCGCGCGCGGCGATCCCCCGGCGCGGCAGGATCGTGCGCAAAAGCTGTTCCACCAGCAGGGGATCGTCCCGCTCGTAGTAGTCCGAGGTCAGCGCCGCGAAATCCCGCTTGCCCAGCGCCCGAAGCGCACATTGCCGCCAGTTCTGGTGGTCAAACAGCGCCGGGTCCGCCTGTCCGTAGATGAAGGGATAGGGGTAGCGGTCCCAATCCTCGGGCCGGGCCACGCGGGGAACAAGGCTGAACCGGCCGCCGGTCAGCGCCTTGAAATCCACTGCATCGACCCGAGGGGCGCTTTCGGGAAACTCGGGCGGACGTGGGGCGGTTTCGGACACGAAATACCCGGACCGGCCCTTCGAGGTCAGGTAGTCCCCGGCCACAAGATCGGCATAGGCCAGCGTGACGGTGATCCGGCTGACGCCCAGATGCCCGGCAAGCCCCCGCGACGACGGCATCCGCTGCACCGGGCGGAAGCGGCCTGCCAGAATGCCTTCGGTGACCATCGCCCGGATCTGCTGCTGCAGGCTGCCGCTTGCTCCAGGTGCAAGGTAGAAGGCTTCGACGGGGATGGCCATTGGCTGCTTTCGGGGCGCGTGACAGATGCCGATGAAGCGGCACCGCCGGGGTGCAAGTCAACCCGAAGCCGAAGATACGGCGCGCGTGCCGGGCCTGTGGCATCAAATCAGTTGAAACTCGCGCCGGTTCCGCCTAACCCGGTCTGGCCCGTATTTGCCGCCTGCTTTGTGGTTTCTTGTCTGGGCGCAACCGAAACCGCCGACGCTTTCCCGGCAAGGATCACAGGCCCAGATGCCCGACGCGACCGACCTGACCACCACAGTTCCGCGCAGCGCCCGCGAATGGCTGACCACTCTTGCCCGCTACCGCGAGCCTTCGACCCGCCGCAGCCTTTGGGAGCTTGCGTCGACGCTTGTCCCCTTCTTTGCGCTTTGGGTGCTGGCCTGGATGGCATTGTCGGTCAGCCCCTGGCTGGCACTGGCGCTGGCGATGCTGAACGGTGCGTTCCTGGTGCGGATCTTCATCATCCAGCACGATTGCGGCCACGGAGCCTTTCTCAAGAACCGGACGGCGCAGGACTGGCTGGGGCGCGCGCTTGGCGTGTTGACCCTGACCCCCTATGACGTCTGGCGCCGCAGCCACTCTATTCACCATGCGCATCATGGCGACCTCGATGCGCGCGGCATCGGCGATGTCATGACCCTCACGATCGAGGAATACCGCGCCCGCAGCCGTTTTGGCCGGCTGCTGTACCGGCTGTACCGCCATCCGGTCGTCCTGTTCGTGCTGGGGCCCAGCTACCTGTTTCTCTTGCAGCACCGGCTGCCCTTCGGCCTGATGAACGCCGGCTGGCGCTACTGGACCAGCGCCATGGGCACCAATGCGATGATCGGCATCGGCGTGGGCCTGGTGATCTGGTTCGGCGGCCTGTTGCCCGTCCTGCTGATTTTCCTGCCGACCTCGGTCATCGCCGCTACGATCGGGGTCTGGCTGTTCTATGTGCAGCACCAGTTCGAGGAAACCCACTGGTCAAAGGGCGATGACTGGCAGTTGCACGATGCAGCGCTTGAGGGGTCGTCGCACTATGTCCTGCCGCAGCCGCTGCGCTGGTTTTCCGGCAACATCGGCATCCACCATGTCCACCATCTGTATTCCCGCATCCCGTTCTACCGCCTGCCCGAGGTGATCCGAGACCACGCCGCTTTGGCCGAAGCGCAGCGGCTGACCCTGCGCGAAAGCCTGGCTTCGGTGAACATGCACCTGTGGGACACGGTAGAAGGCAAGCTGATGTCCTTCAAGGAAGTGCGCCGGCGCTACGGGGTGGCATAGGTCAGGGGTCACAGGGCCGCGCCTGCGCCACGGTCAACCACAGGTCGGCAACGGTGCGGCTATCGGCATCCGCCAAAACTGCCCGGTTGGGGGGGCAGTCGGCGGCTTTCGGGCTGTGTGGAGAGCCTTTTTTCTCCAGCCTGAATGCCCCGGCCCAAGCGATCGACGTTCCCTTTGCATGGTGCTGCCCTGCCAATTGCGCCAGCGACCGGAACCGTTTTGCTTCGACCCCGGTTGCCGCACTTTGACCAGCCTCTGTCGGGCGCTGGACAGATGTAGCTCTGGAAGCGTCTAGGCTGATCGGATGCAATCTGCGTCCACGTCCCGCGGCATACTGGCCCTGACCATCGGCATCGCGGTCTTTTCGGGTCAGGACGTGATCCTTAAACAGCTGTCCGGCGACTATCCGCTGCATCAGGCGATGGTGCTGCGCAGCCTGGTCGCCCTGCCCTGCCACCTCGCCATTGTCTGGTGGTTCGATGGCAGGCTCTCCACCATCACCACACCCGGCTGGTGGAAGATGCTGGCGCGCGGCCTGCCCAGCTTTGTCGCCTACACCGCCTACTATCTTGGACTGGCCTATGTCCCGATGGCCGATGCTGTAGCCCTGTTCTTTACCACCCCGTTGTTCATCACCCTCGCTGCGGTTCTGTTCCTGGGTGAAAGGATCGCAACGGCCACGATCCTCGCCCTTGCCGCCGGATTTGCCGGAGTGCTTCTGATCGTCAAACCCGGAACCGCCGGGTTTGACCTTGCCGCCCTGCTGCCGATCCTTGGCGCGCTTGGCTATGCGGTGACCATGGTGATCACGAGGTCGCTTGGCCGGGTCGAGACCGCTGCGGCCATGGCGTTCTGGGGCAACGTCTGCATGCTGCTGTGCGCCCTTGCCCTGTCGGCCGTGTTCGGGTCCGGCACCTTCGCCGGGTCCTCGCACCCCTCACTGGCGTTCCTGACGCGGGGCTGGGTGATGCCTGACACAACCGATCTGGCGCTGATGGCAAGCTGCGGCATGATTGCCGCTGCCGGCATCACCCTTTTGACCTACGCCTACCGGATCGCCCCGTCCTCGAAAATTGCACCGTTCGAATACAGCTTCATGTTCTGGGGGGTGCTGTGGGGCTGGGCCATCTGGGGCGATTTCCCCGATGTGCTGGCCTGGGTCGGGATCGCGGTCATCATCGGCGCGGGGCTCATGGTGATCCGGGGGGCGGAAACGGAAAAGGCCGCGCCCGAAGGCACGGCCTGAACTTCCCCGTCGGTCCTGACCGGTCTTTTACATCTCGTCCAGCGCTTCGACGGCTTTCTGAAGCTTGTCTTTCGAGATTTCCTTTTCGGTCACCTTGGCCAGGGCCACGATGTGATCCACCACCTTGTCCTCGAAGATCGGCGCGCGCAGCTGCTGCTGCATCTGCTGGTTCTTCTGCACGAATTCGAAGAACTGGCGCTCTTGCCCCGGATATTGGCGGGCGGCGGCAAGAACGGCCTGCGTCATCTCGGCGTCGGTCACGGTGACTTCGGCCTTGCGGCCGATCTCGGCCAGCAAAAGGCCAAGCCGGACGCGGCGGACGGCCAGGGTCTTGTGCTCTTCTGTCGGCTCGACCGCGCCATGGTCGTGGCCGTGATCGTCCGGGTGCTCTTCGTGGTAAAGCTGGTGCGCGATTTGCCCGGCTTCAGCGTCGACCAGGTTCGCCGGCAGGTCGAACTTGACCAGACCGTCCAGCTGGTCAAGCAGCGACCGCTTCATCACCGCCCGTGCGGCACCCTTGTATTCGGCTTCCAGACGCTCGGTGATCTGGGCTTTCAGGGCGGCCAGATCCTCGGCGCCGAATTTCTTGGCCAGCGCGTCGTCGATCGCCGCTGCTTTCGGCTCTTTCACGGCTTTCACCGTGCAGGCGAAGATTGCGGCCTTTCCGGCCAGATGCTTGGCGCCGTAGGCGTCCGGGAAAGTCACGTTGACCGAAACCTCGTCACCGACCTTGGCACCGACAAGTTGCGCCTCGAAGCCGGGAATAAAGGAGTTCGACCCCAGAACCAGCGGATAGTCATCGCCCGACCCGCCTTCGAACAATTCGCCGTCGACCGAGCCCTTGAAGTCGATCATGACCTGGTCGCCGTCCTTGGCCTTCGCGCCCTTCTTGCGGTCGTCGAAGTCCTTGGCCGTGCCGGCAAGGTTCTCCAACGCCTCGTCGATCGACTTGTCGTCCGCCTTCACGATAAGCCGGTCCAGCTTGATCTTGCCGGCATCGACCTCCGGGATCGGCGGCAGGGTGTCATAGGTCATCTCGACCACGACGTCCTGACCTTCTTTCCAGGTCTCGCCACCTTGCATCTTGACGTCGGGCTGTAGCGCCGGGCGATCGCCGGTCTTGTCGAAATGGTCCTTCATCGCGCCGTCGATGGCGTCCTGCATCGCGTCGCCCATGATGCGCTGACCGAACTGCTTCTTGAGGATCGCGAGCGGCACCTTGCCCTTGCGAAAGCCCTTGATCTCGACCTCGGGCTGGGCTTCCAAAAGCTTCACCTGGACTTTCGCATCCAGTTCAGCTGCCGTCACCGTGATGGTGTAGCCGCGCTTGAGGCCTTCTTTCAGGGTCTCGGTCACCTGCATTGGAGTACGTCCTTCCTCGATCATTCGGGCGCGATTGCGCAATAGCTTGCCCGCGCGGGGCAACGACCCCGCGCAACGTCGCGCGCCTTCTAGCAAAGCTTGCCCGCCGGTGTAAGGGGTATTTCACCGCAAGTGGCCCGGGTCCGAGATGCGGGCCTGTCGGCGTTTGCCGGTACGACCGGCATTGCCCGACAAGGGGTCCGACAGGACAGCCAGCAGGCCTTGACCCCACCGCATGGTGCCCCCGCCCTGCGCCCGGGCGAGTTTGACCAAGCACCGACACGCGCGGCTATTCTGGCGTCCTCGGACCGGCCCGACCGGTCACTCCTCGCGCAGCGCCCGTTCGTACTGGTCCATCAGGGGCCGGGCAAAATAGGCAAGAGCGGTTTGTTCCTGCGTGGTCAGGTAGACCTCGACCGGCATGCCGGGCATCAGCTCCAGGCCTTCAAGCTTGACCATTTCTTCCGGCAGCAGTTCGACATTGCCGATGTAGAACGGCGGCGCATCCGGACCGCCAACCGTGGTGGCCGCCGAGATATAGCTGACTTCCGCTTCGAGTTCGGCCGTCGTGCGGTGGTTGAAAGCCGAGAACCGAACCCGCGCAGGTTGCCCGAGGTAGACCTGATCGATCGAGGTTATCGGAAGCTGCACCTCGATCCGAAGCTCGGCGCCCTCTGGCACGATGGTCGCCAGAACCTCGGCGGGCGTGACCACACCGCCGACGGTAAACACCGACAACTCGTTGATCCTGCCCGCAATCGGGGCCCGGATTTCGGTCCGAAACAGCCGGTCCTCGACGGCGGCGACCCGGTCGGAAAGCTCTTGCAGACGGGAATCGACGACGACAAGTTCCCGCTGCGCCTCGGTCCGCGCGACTTCATCGATCGCCAGAACCCGCATCTGCACTTCGCTGACCCGCGACTTCGAGCGCGCTATGTTCGCATCCAGTTCCCCCAACCGTCCGCGCAACTGCACAAGCTCGCGCTTGGCATCGTCGATCCGGGCGGTTTCGATCAGGCCGTCTTCGTGTAATTCCTTGATTCTCTGAAAACTTTCTTCGACCAATGCCAGTTCGTCGACCAGGGCATTGCGCTGTGACTTCAGGGCGACAACCTCGTCATCGATCTGGCGGATCCCAAGTTCAAGCTGCTGGCGCTGGTTGCTGCGGTTGACCAGATTGCCCGAGTGCAGCCGGGTTTCACCGGCGACGATCTCGGACATCGCCGGGTCGACCTTTAGAAGCCGATCCGGAAACGCAATGTCTTCCTGGCCATCGCGGTCTGCGATCAAACGCGCGCGCCGCGCTTCGGCTTCGTTGACCTGCGCGGTAAGGATGGACAGTTCCGTCCGTGTTTGCGCGGCGTCAAGGCGGAACAAGACCTGATCCGCTTGGACAGCGTCGCCTTCGCGTACCAGAATCTCGGCGACGATGCCGCCGTCAAGATGCTGGACCTGCTTGAGATTCTGGTCAACCTTCACCGAGCCGGTGGCGATCACCGCGCCTGCAAGCTTTGCGGTGAGTGCCCAGCCACCGACCCCGGCAATCAGGGCAAGGGCCAGTCCAACGCCGAAGATCACGCGCCCGCCAAGCTTGTCGAAGGACAGACCCTCACGATGCTTGGAGGGTTCGATGCTGCCGAGTTCCATTCAGATACTCCGTTCGCCGTCAGACTGGCGCCCGCAAGACATCAAGCAAAAGCTCACCATCCAGCGTAAAGGTCAGGTCCACGATGTTGTCGCGGTCAAAATCCACTTCTACCACAGTTCGGCGATACTCTTCCGCCCATTCGTGAAAATAGCGCAATCTTGGTTCATTGGCTTCAAATCGGTCGGCAAAATCCTCGAAAAGCTGGTCAATCCGGTCTTCAAGATCCCTTTGCACGCGGTGAATCTGGTAAACGGATCCCGAACAGATTAGCGAAACCATGTCGTCACCGCTGAAATCCGTCACGCGATAGGATGCCTCCGACCGCTCCAGCGTATCACCTTGCACGAAGGTGAATGTGTCCGAGCCGGCATTCCCGGTGAAGGTCGCGCTGTCTTCGCCTGCGATGAAGATGTCATCGCCCGAGCCGCCGACAAAGGCCTCGACTTCGCTGAAGGTGTCTTCGCCGATTTCCACGCTCGTGGCGGTCTCCAGGATGAGGTCGATTGTCAGGTCCTCGGACATCGCCGCAAAGCTGATCTCGTCAAACCCCTCGCCACCGTCGATCTGATCGACCGCACCATCGCTGTCCGCCAGGAACCGATCGTCGCCCTCGCCGCCGTCAAGCCTGTCCGCGCCGGCACCTCCGGCAAGTACATCATCGCCGGCTTCGCCAAGCACGATGTCGGCGCCAGCTCCACCCTCGATCACGTCATCGCCGTCCCCGCCCGAGGCCAGGTCGGCGCCGTCGCCAGCAAGGATGGTGTCGCTGCCGGCGTCACCGGCAAGCACGTCGTTGTCGGCACCGCCGTCAAGCCGGTCGTCCGACAGACCGCCGAAAAGGACATCCTCGCCGACAGAACCAGACAAGACGTCGCGGCCTTCATCGCCGAAAAGCACGTCGTTTCCGGCCTGGCCTGACACGTCATCGTCACCGGCACCACCGGAAGCAAGGTCGTCGCCCCCGCCGGCCGAAAGGAAATCATCCCCTTCGCCACCGGACAGCGTGTCCTTGCCGTCGCCGCCATCAAGCAGGTCCCGTCCGGCATCGCCCTGGAGGTGATCGTCTCCCGCTTCACCGAAAAGCCGGTCGTTACCGTCGCCGCCGAAGATCCAGTCCGCATCCGCGCCGCCGGCGATCACATCATCGCCTTCCTCGCCATGCAGCGTGTCCCGACCCGCGCCGCCGGAAATATTGTCGTCCCCAAGACCGCCAAAAACCACGTCCCGGCCGCCGAAGGCCGCGATGTCGTCATCGCCGCCCCGGCCTTGCATCCGGTCCCGCCCTTCGGTGCCCAAAAGCCATTCGCCGTCGGCAGACCCTTCGAAGCGGTTCTCTACCACGTTCACAAAGGCGGTTTGCGCGACATTCGTCGTGCCATCCGTCACCTGGTAGGTGATCTGCACCATTCCAAGTTCATCGCTGTCGGCAACAAAGCGCATCCCGTCGCCGCGCGGCTGGATCGTCCCGGCCGAACTGCTGGCCCGGGAGACCATCAGCGTGTCACTGTCCGCGTCCGCACTTTTTGCAAGCAGGGTGGACATGGCGATCGCAAGCGCTGCGCCGCTGCCGACTTCGCCCAGATAGATGGTACCCGAGTTCTGCGGGGCACGGTTCCGGTTCGAGGCGGGGCCGACCGCAGGCTGGCTGCCGGCTGCGCCATCTGCCGCAGCTTCAGGCAGATCGTCCGCTGTGCCCGGATCACCGCCGGACGCCGACGCGCGTGCTGCGTCCGGTCCGGCCGACTGCGATTCGGACCGGAAGGGCGGAAGTGCCGAATTGGCCGGATCATGCGACGGAATGACCGCATTCGCTGGCATCGAAGCCGGCGCGAAGATGCCGGCATCGAACGGACCGAACACCACGGGCATCGTCATGGTTGCGCCATCCTCGTCTTCCACGGGCGATGGCCGGGCAGAGTCGGAGCTTGCGCTTGCAGTGACCGTGGCCACGACCCTTGCCGGGCTTCCACCCGATGCGGCGGCGTCGTCCGGCGCTTTGCCCTGGCCCGGAGCTTCTGCCATGGCACCGGCATTTGGCTCGAACCAGAGAAACGATCGCAGATATATCGCGAGGCCGATAATGCCCCCGACAAAGCCGGTCAGAAGTCCACTTCCGACCACGGCTTGCTTTCTGAACCCAAGCGGGTCCGTCACATCGACCGCCTGCTGCGCGGAGCGAGTTCCCTTGACCTCGATCATGATGCCTTGCCTCCTGCTTCGCTGTGGCCGGCGACCTGCTTCAGCCGTTTCGACGAATTGGCCCGTCGTGCCGCAGGTGCCGCGACCGGCTTGACGGCCACCGCTCCCTCGGTCGCCGGCACCGGACGCGGATTCATGATCTGGTCCCTCGGGCCGAAGGACGTCAGTTTGCCCCGCTGCACCACGCCGATCAGGTCGCAGGCCTTCAGCACCGACGGCCGGTGAGCGATGACAATCGCAATCCCGCCGCGCCGCTTGATGCCTTCGATCGCATCGGTCAGCGCGGCCTCGCCTTCCGGATCAAGGTTCGCGTTCGGTTCGTCCAGGACAACCACGAACGGATTTCCGTAAAGCGCGCGCGCCAGGCCAAGCCGTTGGCGCTGGCCGCCGGAAATGGCCGTGCCCATTGGACCCAGATGCGTCCGGTAGCCATCGGGCAAGCGGACGATCATCTCGTGCACAGCTGCCGCACGCGACGCCTCGACAATGGCGTTGGGGTTCGCTGACGGATCAAGCCGGGCGATGTTCTCTTCGACCGTCGCGTCCAGAAGGGCCACCTCCTGCGGCAGATAGCCGACATGAAGGCCGCGGTCGGCATCGGCCCACTGCGACAGTTCTGCGTCGTCCATCCGGACCGATCCGCGCAGGACCGGCCAGATCCCGGTCAGCGCACGCGCCAGAGTGGACTTGCCGCCGCCACTGGGGCCGATGATCCCGACGGCCTGACCGGCCAGAGCCTCGAAGGTGACATCGCTGAGCAGGACCCGACCGCTGGCGGGTGCCGATACGGTCACCCCTTCGATCTTCAGGGACCGGACCGGAGCCGGCAGCCGCATCGGCACGGGCTGACGGTCCAGAACCTCGACGGTATCGGTGATCCGCTTCCAGGCACCACGCGCGGCGACGATCTGCTTCCAGTTCCCGATTGCAAGATCAATCGGCGCCATCGCCCGCGACGACGCGATCGTCGCCGCAATGATCGCGCCCGCCGAAAGCTCGCCCTGGATCGTCAGATATGCAGCAAGTCCCAGGACGGCCGATTGCAGCAGCATCCGCAGGACGCGCGATACGGCCCCGAAGGTTCCCGAAACGTCGCTGGTCTGGGTCTGCAGTTCAAGATGGCGTTCGTTCGAGACGTTGAACCGGTCAACCGCGCGCGAGGCGAAACCCATTGCCTTCAGAACCTCGGCATTGCGGGCGTTTGAATCGGCAATGGCATTGCGTTCGATCGTCGCCACCATCGTCGCGTGGCTCCACTTGCGGGTGCGCAGCTCGGTGATGATCGCGACCAGCGTCAGGACCAGTGCGCCGGCCAGCGTCAAGGCGCCAAGTGTCGGATGAAGCAAATAGACAAAGCCAAGGAAAAGCGGAACCCAGGGAAGATCGAAGATCGCTGCCGGGCCTTGCGATCCGAAAAAGCCGCGGATCGTGTCCACGTCGCGCCCGCGTTCCAGAGATTCCGAGGTCGAATAGCCAAGACGGGGCATGTCGATTGCCACCTGGTGCGCGAGGGGCGCAAGCCGGCGGTCCAGACGCGCGCCGACCCGGACCAGGACCTGCGACCGGATGATGTCGAACATGCCCTGAAACAGGTAAAGCCCGATGGCCAGGGCGGAAATGACGATAAGGGTCGGGACGCTGCCGCTGACCAGGGCCCGGTCGTAAATCTGCAACATGTAGAACGAGCCGGTGAGGGCGAGAATGCTGATCACCGCCGAAATAAGCACCAAAAACAGGATCAATCCCTTGACCCTGCCTATTGCTTCAAGTGCAGCCCCGCGAGACTTCCTGGTGCGCGCCGACATTCGATTTCCTCACGTTCTGAAATGGGTGGCCGTGTAACTGGTCTGGCCCGGCGACTCTTGAATGTCCGCCACCGGGCCAGATCTTGTCGTGCCGATCACATCTGGAAGTCATCCGCCGCAAGGGTGTGGTGACCACGGATCTTGATCGCGAACTCGGCGGCGGCGCCGGCCGAGGTGTTGCCCTCGACCAGGGTGAAGGCGCCGTCGGCGTCCGTATGCTGGCTGAAGGCAAGCTGGCCGACCCCGGTGAAGGCTCCGGACACCAGGGTAAAGGTGCCGTTGCCTGCGCCGGTGCCGTTCGCGTCGATCTGGGACAAGTCAATCTTGTCGCCAGGCTCGAAGCTGGAAATCGTGTCACCATCGGCGTCGCCAGTCGTAAGGAAGGTGTAGGTGTCGTCGCCGACACCGCCGTCCATCACGTTGGCCGAGCTACCGGCAACGACCACATCATCTCCGGCTCCACCGACGAAATTCTCGAAGTTCCAAAGAACATCCGTGCCGGTAGCGCTGCTTTGAACCATCCCGCGCCCGTTTGGACCGGACCCGAGATCGACCGTGACATTGGCCAGGATGGACGACATGTCCAGCGTGTCCGTGCCCATCCCGCCCGAGACATCGTCGCCATAATAGACGTCGTTGCCATCGCCCGTTGTTGCCCGGACCACATCGTCCCCTTCTCCGCCGGCGACAAAGTCATTTCCGGCTCCGGCCTCGACAAAATCGTCGCCGCTTTCCCCGAAAATCCGATCGTCGCCGCCGTCGCCGAACACCATGTCATTGCCCGCACCGCCAAGGACGTTGTCCGCGCCGGCGCCGGCAAAGATCATGTCGCGGCCACCAAGCCCCATGATGTTGTCGGCTTCCGCAGTGCCGAACAGGGCCTCACCACCTACTGTACCAATGACAACACCCGAGGCCGCAATTGGCGGGATGCCGACATCTCCGTCTTCGTCGGTGTCACCGTCATCATCTTCGTCCGTGTCGCCGTCATCGTCTTCATCGGTGTCACCGTCGTCGTCGCCATCATTATCGGTGTCACCATCGTCATCGTCATCGCCATCGTTGTCGTCATCATCCTCGTCTTCTTCATCCGCGTCGTTGGTCGCATCGAAGATCGACGTGTCAAGCCCGGTCAGGCTGGTGTTGCGGGTGATGATGTTGGCAAAAGTCGTGTCCTCACCAAAGGTGCCGTAGAAATCGAAATTCTCGAACCGGTCGAGATAGTAGAACCGGTCACCTTCTTGCAGCCGGTCGAACTGTTCGTGCAGAACCACCCAGAAGGTCTGCCCGACCATGCCGCCGTTGATGTGCTGCTCGGCCAGACCGCCGACCCAA
The DNA here is from genome assembly GCA_031441285.1 of Rhodobacterales bacterium. Lineage (GTDB taxonomy): Bacteria > Pseudomonadota > Alphaproteobacteria > Rhodobacterales > Rhodobacteraceae > Tabrizicola. Next base: position 2,378 of record JANOER010000168.1, on the reverse strand, counting down.
AGATCGACCCGGTCGATGCCCTTGACGATCTTGGAGCCGTTCGGACCATCCAGAAGCGCAATGTCCGGGTTGGCCGCCATGAAGCCCGCAATGTCTTCCGGCGTCGACAGGACCAGGTCCGGATAGGCCTCCTGGAACTGGGCGATGACCGCGTTGCTAAGACCGTTGCGCGCCTGGAAATCCGCCCAGCTGGTGTAGGGCGACAGATCGCCGGCCATGCCGACCGCCTGAGCGATGTACAGGTTGGTCGAAGCGGCAAGCCCTGCGCGCACCTGGTTCAGGGTTCCAAGACCGACATCCCATCCCCGAGCGACGTTGAACGCGAAGAGGTCGGCGTTGATGCGCACCAGATCGTTGCGGACCGCATCGACGATGTTGAAGTCAACCTCCTCGGCAAGCTGGGTCGAGGTGCCTTCCAGGATCGCCGCCACGCCATGCTGGGAATAGCCGGGCTGCGGGACATAGCCCGGAGGCAAAGGTGCCGTGAACGCCGAAGCCGCGTTGGTCGGGTTCAGGAAGGCATCGAACAGCGGCACCTCGATCGGCTGGCCGTCCTCGCCCATCACCCGCAGGGTCTGCCCGATCAGCGAATGGCCGACCCGGTAGACCGCCGAGGCGAACTCGTGGCTGATGCGCGAGTCTGCGGCATCGTTGTAGCCATCCCATCCATGGTCGTCAGTGCCCCCGTCGGCACTGCGGATGCCGCCGATCAGCTTGTCGGCGAACTCCTGGAACACCACTTTCTGATAGTCGCTTTCGTTCAGCATCTTGGCGGCCTGGTACACTTCTTCCGCCGTCCCGACGAAGCCCTGAGCGATCAGGTTGTCGACATGGAAGTTGTGGTTGCGCGCCCAGATCGTGTGGACCGAGGTGAGGGCGAAGTTCTCGTTCGCCCGGCCGTCGCCGGCCACGCGGTGGTCGAGAAGGTTGATGAAGGGGTTGGTGTCCAGAAGCAGGGGTTGCCCCGAGCCAAGGAAGTTGCCCGCAAGCGACCGCACCATCGTGCCGTCGATTGCCCCGGTTCCGTCAACCAGACCGGCATAGGCGGTCCGGAAGGCGACGGCCCCGCCCGGAAGACCGGGATCCTCGAAGACGGTGTTCGCCTCCCAGTGATGCTGGATCAGGCCGCGCAATGTCGGCAGAAGGGAGAAGTCCGGATCCGACGGATCCGCCTCGCCCTGCAGCAGCCGCATTCCGTGGCCCTGCTCGCCGTCGCTTTCGCGCAGGAACTGGCCCACCAGCTCGTGGCTGCCATAGGCCTGGTTCTGGTCGACGAAGGGCGAGGTCATGTTGACATGCTGCGGTGCGCCGTTGGCATCGAAGCCGTCAACCGCGCCGCGGGTAAGATCGGCAGGGTTGTCCGATCCGACACCGCGCACCATGCCCGGACCGCCGATTTCGATCATGCCATTGGCCGAGCTTTTCGGCAGGAAGTCGAGGCCGTGGTCGAAGTACTGGCCGAAAGCCATGAACAGGATGTTCGCGTTCACCGCGCTCTTGCCAAGCCCGGCTTCCTGGGTTCCCAGGATGTTCGAGATTTCGCGCGGATCAAGCCCGTCGAAGATCGGGTTGATGTCGCGGTTCCCGGTGACGGCGTTGTAAGCGCCGTAGTGGGCGTCGGTCAGCCGGATGAAGGGCTCGCCGGCGGTGCCGAACAGCGGGTTGTCGACGTTGTTGCCTTCACCGCTGAGGGTGCGGACCCCGGTAGCTCCGGCGGTGTCGTCGTCGCCTTCAAAGGCCGGCCGGCCGTTGACCAGGTTCTTCAGCCCGGCCAGATCGCTTGCCGTGAGGAAGAAGCCGCCGTCGGCCGCATCATCGTCTCCCTCAAGCCCCGGAACCGTCGGCATGGCGCCCGAACCGTCGAAGGTCACCGAGGCACCGCCACGGCTGACCGTCACCATCCCGTTCGCACCATGGCTGATCGTCGAAGGACCGGTTCCCGGCAGCTCGATCACGTCCTGCGCCCGGATGTTGCCGATCATCGTGTCGTTGCCGCCGGCGCTGCGGAAGATGATCCGGTGCGCCGAGGCAAGATCTGCCAGGTTTACCGTGTCATTCCCCGCCGAGCCGTTGATCGTGATCGTGCTGAGAAGCAGGCTGGTGCCGGTGAAGTCGCCGACGACGGTGATGGTGTCCCCGCCGCCCGCCGGAACGCTGCCACCATTCGGCGCGGCTGTAGTGTTGACCACGATTTCTTCGATGGTCGCGATCTCTGCGATCACAGCGCCCTGGTTGATCCCGTTGCGGGTGATCACGATCTCGCTGGTATCCTCAAGCAGCGTGATCCCGAGGGATTCCGCAACTGCCCGTGTCATGATGGTGAAGTTGGACGCCGCCGCGGTGTCGGTGATCACCAGCGTATCGGTGCCAAGATCGCC
>JANOER010000167.1:0-22278 GCA_031441285.1 Rhodobacterales bacterium | reverse complement strand
CCCTGTGGGAGCTTGGGCTGGATTTCACCGTCTCGAAGGGCAAGACCGGCTTTCGCGGGGCGGAAGAGCATTACCGGCTGAAAGGGCGCGAGCGGTTCAGGATCTACGGCCTGAAGCTTGCCGGCAAGAACGTGCCCGGCAACGGGGCTCCGGTGATGAAGAAGGACAAGCAGGTTCGTCTGGTGACGCAGGCGATGTATTCGCCGCTGAACGACTGGACGGTCGCGATCGCGCGGTTGCCGGTCGATCTGGCGGTGGACGGCAAGAAGCTGGTGGTGAACTGCTCGACCCACGGAGAGATCAAGGCCGAAACGCACTCCCTGCCATTCTATGATGTCGAAAAGAAGCGGCGCTCGGCCAAGGACTGACCGATGAGCCTGACCCCTGTCGATGCCCCCTCGATCAAGTCCCGGCCGGTCTATGCGGCCTTGCAGCCCCGGCCGGGAAAGCTGCATGTCATCGTCGCCGACGGGCAGGGTGCCGGGGCTGTCGCGGATCTGCTTGAAAAAGCGAACGAACGTTCGGAAATGCTTGCTGCAGCACATGTGATGTATGTGCCGGGGCCAGATGGCGTGGACAAGACCGCGCTGCTGGAAGGTCTTGGGGCGGCGCAGTTCTTCCGGGCGCCAACGGTTCCGGCCTTGTTGCCGCGCTTGCAGCGGGTTGTTTCGGCCGCGCATATGGGAACACAGTTCTACCTTGCCGGAAGTGAGGGCCTGATTGGTCAGGCCGAGCGCGAGATCATGCAGACCGGCTTTCCCTTTGCCGCGATCCAGAAGGAACAGCGCGGGTCGACCCTGCGGCGGGTGCAATGCGTGCATTGCAAGGGGATTACCGAAAACGTCGCGCTCGACCCGTTCAAATGCAGCCATTGCGGGTTGAACCTCTACGTGCGCGACCACTATTCCCGCCGCATCGCCGCCTTCCAGGGTGTCTGCATCGACGCGGAAGATCCGGGCCAGGTGCCGCCATCCGTGGTGCGCTTCCAATGAGCGGCGGGGCAAAGCTTGCGGTTCGTGTGGCCGAGGTGGTGCCGGTCAATGATCTGATCACCCGGTTTCGTTTTGTTGCACGCGACGGCGGCCAATTGCCCGCATTCTCGGGCGGGGCGCATTGCGTGGTCGAGATGGACGACCATGGCACTCGCAGGCTGAACCCTTATTCGCTTATGTCCGACCCCGAGGACCGCAGCGGCTATGAGATCAGCGTCCGGCGCGATGATCAGGGCCGTGGCGGATCACTTTTCCTGCATCGGCATGTCAGAACGGGTCAGGAGATGGTGATCTCGCATCCCATCAATCTCTTTCCTCTGGACACCCGCGCCCGCAAGCATCTGATGATCGCTGGCGGCATCGGGATCACGCCGTTTCTCGCCCAGATCGCGCAGCTGGACCGGCTGGGTGGAAGGTTCGAACTGCACTACGCCGCACGCTCTCGGGTACTCGGGGCCTACATGGACCGGCTGACGGCAGCGCATCCTGATCGGGTGCACTGCTATTTCGACGAGGAAAAACAGGTCATTGACCTGGCGCGCGTGCTGTCGATGCAGCCGATCGGCACGCATCTCTATGTGTGCGGCCCGAAGGGGATGATCAAATGGGTGCTGACAACCGCCGAGACCCTTGGGTGGCCGCCTGCCGCACTGCACCATGAGGAATTCCTCGCCCCCGGCACCGGCCTGCCGTTCACCGTAGAGCTGGCTGCATCTGGCAAGACGATCACCGTCGGCGCCACCCAGTCCCTGCTTGAAGCGATCGAGGCTGCGGGGGTCGATGCGCCCTACCTCTGCCGTGGCGGGGCCTGCGGACAATGCGAAACGACCGTTCACAAATGCGACGGCACGATCCTGCACCGTGATCACTGGCTGACCCTGGACGAACACGCCGCCAACGGCAAGATCATGCCCTGCGTCAGCCGCTTCGAGGGCAAGACCCTCGTCATCGATCGATAGGAGACGACCATGAGCCTCGACTTCAAGCCGGGCGCGTTCAACGACTTCTTCCGGGACGAGACGTTTCGCGACACCTTCACCTACCGCAATTCGAACGTCCGGCGCTTTCCGTTTCCGTTCGACCGGGATGACTACATGTATTCGGTCAACATGGAGCCGCATGTCCCGGGCCGGAAAGGCACCGCGTTCGAGCATCTCTTTGATGTAGATGAACACTACGTCGCCGAGATGGTCGACCGCGCCAAGGTTCTGGCCGAAGACCCGCTGCGTTGCCAGTCCCTGCCGCATATGACCCTTGCCGGATGGGACCTGCTGGAACTGGTGATGGAGGCCAAGGCTCGGGACTATCCGCAATGGTTCTCGCTGGAAAAATCGGGGAACAACTGGCGCTGGATGAATCGGCCGCTGGGTATCGACCATTCGTTCACATTCCTTGACGACTCGACCCTTCCCTACGGCCCGTTCGAGTATATCACCCGCCAGACCCAGGGTGATTTCACCTTGCAGGACGAACGTGACGGGACGCTGTGGATGGATGCGGGCATCGCCACGTCTCAGGCCGACTGGTCGGTGGACTTCGACGTCGGGATGAACTTCATGGAATGGCATGCCCCGGTGCCGCTGGCGCATGAAAAGGGCGTGTTCGACCGGGCGCTGAAGTTTCTGATGAAGTTGCAGCACGGCGCTCCGGTCCGGCGGTTCAATTGGACGATGACGGTGAACCCGCTTTTGGACACCGCGCCCGAGACCTATCCGAAATGGGGACCGACAAAGACCACCCTGACCCAGCAGAATCTGGGGCAAAAGCAGCATCTTCGGGTCGAACTGCAGTCGCTTTACCGCCTGCCCCGGTCGAACGCGATCGCCTTTGACATCCGCTGCTATCTGGGCAGTTTTCAGGAGATCGTCACCGTTCCGAAATGGGCGCGCCGCCTGCACCGGGTGGTGCGCGACCTGCCGGAGGAACTTGCGACCTACAAGGGCTTTGCCCGCAACCGCGTCGAGATGGTGGCGTGGCTGTCGAAGCATGACGACGGGGCAGCCACCTCGCCCGGCTGGTGGCCGGACGATTGACGCCCCCGGGCCCTTTGCGGCTGGGGTTCCTGATGTTCCCCGGTTTTCCGATGGCCTGCCTGACCTCGGCCATCGAACCCTTGCGGGCCGCGAACGAGATCACCGGACGGCACGAATTCGTCTGGACGCTAGTGGCCGAAACCGCAGCACCGGTCCGCTCCTCGGCCGACATCGGGTTTGACCCCGACGTGACCCTGCAAGAGGTCGGGGGGCAAGAGGTTGCGGGGCTGGACCAGCTGTACCTTCTGTCGCCTCCGACGGCCGTCTTTGCCGATCCGCGCCGCAGCCCCGCACGGTTGCGCTGGCTTGAACGCACCGGCATGGTGCTGGGGGCTTTTTCGGGGGGGATCTTTCCGCTGGCCCGCGCCGGATTGATGGAGGGACGGCCCTCGTCGGTGCACTGGTGCTACGAGGCGGCCTTCAAGGCCGCCTTCCCCGGTGTCGAGGCCCGAGAAGTGGCCATCTTGCGCGAAGGGCGGCGGATCACCGCCAGCGGTGCGGGTGCCGTGTTCGACCTGATGTTGCGGCTAATCGAGGAACGTCTGGGCCGCGACTGCATGACCGAGGTCGCCTGCTGGTTCCAGCACCCCTTCGTGCGCGATGCCGATGCCAGCCAGAAGGTGCCGGTGGCGCGGTCCGGTGGCACGACCGATGCGCTGCCGGCGTCGATCCGCGCGGCGATCAACCTGTTCGAGACCCATGTCGAGGATCCGCTGCGGATTCCCGATGTCGCGGCTGCGGTTGGCCTTTCGGGCCGGCATTTCGAACGGATGTTCAAGCGCGAAACCGGGCAAAGCCCGCTGCGCTATTATCATCATCTGCGGCTGGCAAAGGCGCGCCAGCGCGTGCTTTACTCGAACGAACCCTTGCGTGAGATCGCGGCGTCGGTTGGCTATCTGACCTCCAGCCCGATGATCCGTCACTATACCGAGCTTTTCGGAGTAAGCCCGCGCGACGAACGGCGCCTGACCCGGTCGGCGCGGGCCGCGGCCCCGTCGCGGAATCCAGCGGCAGAATAGGCGCGGTTTGCCTAGCCTTGCAGGCCCAGCACCGCGATGCCGGCAAAGACCGTGGCAATGCCGATCCACTGGACCCTGCGGACGGTTTCCGCAAGAAACCAGGCGGCAAGCAACACGGTCAGGACTCCGAACAGCGAGGATGCGACCGAGGCATATTCGGCCTGGGGCAACCCGCCCGACGCGGTGACGAGGCCAAGCGCGCCGGCGTCGAAACACCCCATCAGCGCCAGAAGCCAGACCTGCCGCCCGGGCGGGGCGACCCACCCGCGTCGTGTGAATGCAAGGGTCAGGATCACGGCAAGCGCGACCAGTCGCCCGACCAGCGCCACCGGCAGTTCTGATCCAAGCCGCGTCGCCTCTTGCCCAAGGGCGAAAGTCGCGGCGAAGCCAAGCGCGGACAACAGCGCCCAGCCCAGCGCCACCGCCGGGGGGGCCGCATAGCCCTCGGGCGTATCATCGCGCGCGGCTGTCGCAACGATGGTGATTCCGGCGCAGATGCAGGCGACGGCGACCCAGTCCATGGTCGAAACCGGGCGGCCTTGTGCCACGGCAATTCCCAGCGACAGCAGAGGGTAGGCCCCGATCACCGGCGAAACCAGCCGGACGGGTGCCAGACTGAAGGCCTTGTAAAGGCTGCCGGTCGCAAGCGCGAAGGCAAGGCCGGAGGCGACAGCAAGGCCGTAGGCGGCAGGTGTCATCCTTGCCCAGTCGCCGGCCACCAGGGCTGCCGGCAAAAGGATCAGGCAACCGGCGCCAAGCACCACCGCAAGGATCGGCACAAGCCGCGCCCCCTGGCTAAGCTTGCGGGCCAGAAGGTCGTGAACTGCCCAGATCAGCGCCGCCGCCAGCCCGTAGCTCAATGCCAGCATGTGCAGACTTTTCCCGGTTGATTGCTTGTGTCACCTTGAACCTGCCGCTATTCTTGTGGATGAACAAGTTTTATCCGCATTAAAGTCGATCTCGCCGCAAGGCTGGGGGAAGCGATGCTTGACACGACCTATCCCGCCGTCGTTCCGGGGCCGCCACGGCCCAGCCGGGTTCTTGTTCCGCAGGGCTTTTCGCGCCATGAGGGTCGCGAGCGCCATGTGGTGCCGGGCGGGGGTGCGCTGATGGTGCGGATTCTGGCCGGGGACCGGCTGGTGCTGGTGAACGACGAGGGTGGCCAGGCGGTCGAACTGGTGGCCGCGGACGCGGCGGGGCGGATCGAAGCGGGGCTTCTGGGCGGGGTTGCGAACTCGGGTGCCGAGGGGCTGAGGGCGATGCTGGTCTTGGGCGACCTCGCGGGGGCCGGACTTGCGCGCTTGCGCCGGGGGTTGGCGCAGCGCGGCATCGATCTGGGCAAGGCCGGGGCCCTGCGCATCTTCGGGCAGGACACCCCGGCAGGCGCGCGCATCGAGATGCTGGTCCAAGCGCCCGGATGGCTGGTTGTCGCCGCTCCGGGCTTGCCGATGGACCCGCAGGCCCAGGACACCGCGACGCCGGTGACCCTGTTGATCCAGCGCGCGGCGCCGCGACTGATCGCCCAGCATGACCTGCCCGACCCGCTGGCAGACCCGCTCCTTGACCTGCGGGTCAAGTCCGCGACCGCCGAAAGCTATTTCGTCAAGACCGGGGACTATATCCAGATCCTTGACGTTGATGGCCGGCAATGCACCGACTTTCAGTGCTTTGACGCCCGCAAGCTGGACCGCGGCATCCAGGCTCCGCTGGACGTGACCACCAGCCGGACGCTGATGGGGCACGCCTATTCGATGCCGGGCCTGCATTCGAAATACTACGACCAGGACTGGGTGCCGCTGGTCGAGGTGGTGCAGGATACCGTTGGCCGTCATGACGCCTTCGCCATGGCCTGCGCGTCGAAGTATTATGACGACATCGGCTATCCTGGGCATGTGAACTGCTCGGACAACTTCAACGCGGCGCTGGCGAAACACGGCGTGGACCCGCGCCCGGGCTGGATGGCGGTCAACCTGTTCTTCAATACGAACATCGATTCACATGGCGTGCTGATCAGCGACGAACCCTGGTCCAGGCCGGGCGATTTCGTGCTGTTTCGTGCCCTGACCGACATCGTCTGCGTCAATTCGGCCTGCCCGGACGATACGTCGCCCGCAAACGGCTGGTATCTGTCGGATATCCATGTCCGCACCTATTCCGGGGCGGAAAGCTTCAGCCGGTCCATTGCCTACCGCCCAACGCCGGAGTCAGAGCCGAAGATGACCAAGGAAACCGCCTTTCACAGCCGGATCGCCGCCAGGACCAGGCACCATGTGGAATACAAGGGCTACTGGCTGCCACAGGCCTATTCCGCGAGCGGGACGCTGGAGGAATACTGGGCCTGCCGGCAGGCAGCGGTGGTGCTGGACCTGTCGCCCCTGCGCAAGTGGGAGGTGACCGGCCCGGACGCCGAAGCGCTGATGCAATGGGTTCTGACGCGCGACGTCAAGAAACTGTCGCAAGGCCAGGTGGTCTATTCCGCCATGTGCCATGACCATGGCGGGATGATTGACGACGGCACCCTGTTCCGGATGGGGCGCGACCAGTTCCGCTGGATCGGCGGCGATGATTTCGGCGGGGTCTGGATCCGCCAGCAGGCGGAGAAGCTGGGGCTGAAAGCGATGGTGCGCAGCAGCACCGACCAGCTGCACAACCTTGCCGTTCAGGGGCCGAACAGCCGTGAGATCATGCGGCAGATGATCTGGACCGCCCCGCATCAGCCGACGATCGACGAGCTGGGCTGGTTCCGCTTCACCGTCGGCCGGGTCGGCGGGCCTGCTGGCGCCCCGGTTGTGGTGTCGCGCACCGGCTATACCGGCGAGCTGGGCTTTGAGGTGTTTTGCCACCCCAAGGACGGCAACGCGGTCTATGATGCCGTCTGGGCGCATGGCGAGGCGCTTGGCCTGCGACCGATGGGCCTTGCCGCGCTGGACATGGTCCGGATCGAGGCCGGCCTGATCTTCGCCGGCTATGATTTCACCGACCAGACCGATCCGTTCGAGGCCGGGATCGGCTTTACGGTGCCGCTGAAATCCAAGACCGACGATTTCGTCGGGCGCGAGGCGCTGATCCGGCGCAAGGACCATCCCTCGCGCAAGTTCGTCGGGCTGGAGATCGACGCTGCGGTCAACGTCGGCCACGGCGATGGGCTGTATGTCGGGCGGGCACAGGTGGGAGAGGTGACCTCGTCGGTCCGCTCGCCGTTGTTGGGCCGCAACATCGCCCTTGCGCGGGTCGACGTGGCCCATGCCGATCCCGGAACCGCGCTGGAGGTGGGCAAGCTGGACGGCCAGCAAAAGCGGCTTCCGGCGGTGATCGTGCCCTTGTCGCATTACGACCCGAAGAAGACCCGCCCGCAGGGCTGACCGATGGAACCGATGATCGACAGGATCGGCGGCGAAGAACAGGTCCACCTGCTGGTGAACCGGTTCTACGATCTGATCGAGACCCTGCCGCAGGGGGCTGCGATCATGGCGATGCACCAGCGCGGCCATGGCCTTGCCCATGTCCGCCCCGAGCAGTTCGGCTTCCTCTGCGGCTTCTTCGGCGGCCGGCGCTACTATCACGAACACCATGGCCACATGAACCTGCGCGAGATCCATGCCCATCTGGAGATCCGCCATCAGGATGCCGAGGACTGGCTGGCGGTCATGGACCGGGCGATGACAGAAACCGCAGTTCCCGGCAGTGAGCGCACAGAGATCATGGCGACCTTCCGTCGCGCGGCGCTGATGCTGGTCAACACCGGCGAACTGACGGATCAGACGGTTTCGTAAGCTCCGTCACGCAGCGCCTGCACTTTCTGGCGCAGGCCAAGATCGGTGATGATCAACCGCCCGACAGCCAGCAGGTCGGGGATCGATTCGGGCGCCAACACCTGAGTCTGAAGATAGAAGGCGTCGATCTCGTCCGGCGTTGCTTCAGCCAGGAAGGCTTGCAGGGGCGGGCGATACATGTAGGCCCCGCGCGTCAGGCGGAAGGGCAGCGCCTCGCGCCAGGCCTGCCGGTCCTGGGCGTGAAAGTGCAGAAGCTTCATCTCGGGGTGCCAATCCGGCATCGGCACACGCACGCCTTTGAACATCACGCTGTGCAGGCGCGGCGCAAGGCCCTTGATCCCGGTCCGGAAAATCACCTTGCCGTTGGAGTGGCTGAGCAGGCCGTCCCGGTTGAACGCGCGATACTTGCCCAGCGCGCCCCGGCGCAGCGGCCAGTGTTCGTGCCGGATCGCGCCGCGAAATTCGCGCGCGGTGTAGATGTCGTCAGGAAGCATGGGATCGTGCATCGCCTCGAACGGTTCAAGCTTGGCCACAAGGATGTCCGCCGGCATTTCGGACAGCGGTTCGGCAAGCGGGCGTGGCGACAGGATGAATTCGTCCACGTCGATATGGCCCAGCCAGTCGGTGTTGCCCCGGTCATAAGCATCGCGGGCGTTGCGGGACTGGCGGTTCTGGTGCCGGTCGTGCCGACCGCCGCGCTGGGTCCAGTAGGCGTCGGTGCAACGGGTTGCGGTGACGCGGCGCAGGCGGGCGACGGCGGCATGTGCCGGATCGTCGGGGTCGTCGAAGTACAGAAAGATCCGCGAGGCGCCCAGCGACAGATGGTGTGCAACGAAAGCCAGGACCTTGTCTTCGGGGGCCTTGACGGTCGAGACGACTGACCATGTGGCCCCCAAGCTTGCCATCACAGCGAGTTCAGCAGCGCCCGCGTTGGCCAGCCGTCGGCGGGCAGGCCAAGGCGCGCCTGTTCCATCTGCACGGCGGCGCGGGTTCCGGCCCCAAGGATGCCGTCGATCTTGCCCACGTCATGACCCAGTGCCGCCAGCCGTTCCTGCAGCGCCGTCATCTCGTCCGGCCCCAGCGCCGGGTCGGGATCGCCCGCAAGGTAGGGGTCGGCGCCCTCGATCCGGGTGGCGAAATAGGCGGCGGTGGTGACGTAGATGAAGCTTTTGTTCCATTCGAACAGCACGCGGTAGTTCGGATAGACGACGAAGGCCGGCCCCTTTCGGCCCTGGGGCAGCAGAATGGACGCGGCAAGGCCCGGAATAAGGGCGCCGCTGCGGGGGGTAACGCCAAGTGCGGCCCAGTCCGCGGCGGGCTTTTCCGTCGCAAGTCCGGTCAGCGCCCAGTCGAAGCCTTCGGGCAGGATGACCTCGGTCAGCCAGGGTTCGCCCGGCCGCCAGCCATGGTGTTGCAACATGCGCGCGCCCGACAGCAGCGCATCGGCCTGCGAGGTCTTGAGCGTGACAAGCCCGTCGCCATCGCCGTCGACACCCCGTTCCAGGATGTCCTTCGGTAGCATCTGGACCATGCCGATCTCGCCCGCCCATGCACCGGTGGTGCCAAGGTCGAACTCTCCCAGCGCATGCATCTGCGCGGCGGCCAGCACTTGCGGCTGGAAAAGCTCGGGCCGGCGGCAATCATGGGCAAGGGTCAACAGGGCGTTGCGGGTGTTGAAGTCGCCCTGGACCTGGCCGAAGTCGGTCTCGAAGGCCCAGAAGGCCAGAAGTATGCCCCGGCTGACGCCATACTCGGCTTCTGCACGGGTGAAGATTTCGCTCAGGGCATCGGATTTGGCGCGGGCGGTGTCCAGACGGTTTGCCGAGATCAGGCTTTGCGAAAAATCAAGGAAGGTCTTGCGAAAGACACCTTGGGCACGATCGGCCTTCAGCACCTTCGGGTCCTGCCGCCCGCCGGCGAAAAAGGCGGCAGCCTGGTCGGCGGGGGTGCCTTCAGCGACCGCTTCGGCCTGCATCGTCTGAAGGAAATCGCCGAAATCGCCGCCACAAGGGGCAGCGGCGGCGGGGGTGGCCAGAAGCAGGGCAACAAGGGCAGCGCGCATGGGGACTCCTTTGCCGCCTAGAGAAGCGCGATCACGACGGCAAAGGCAAGCAGGGCCGCCCAGACCCGCCACAGCGCGTATGCGGCGGCGTCGATATCGTCGGGACCGGGATCGCGGCGGCCTTCGGGCCAGACCCAGGGGAAGTCCTTGGCGACACCGTGATAGCTGCGCGGGCCGGAGAGGGCGACGTTGAGGACGGGTGCCATCGCAGCCTCGGGCCAGCCGGCGTTCGGGCTGCGGTGCTTGGGCGCATCACGCAGGATCGGAGCGGGGTCGACCCAGCCGTGGGTCAGCGCGACAAGAACGGCGGTCAGCCGGGCGGGGATCAGGTTCAACACATCGTCCAGCCGGGCCGAGGCCCAGCCGAAGTCGCGGTAGCGCGGGGTCATGTGGCCGATCATGCTGTCGGCGGTATTGACCAGCTTGTAAGCCACGATGCCCGGAAGCCCAAGCACCAGATACCAGAAGACCGGGGCGACCACGCCGTCCGAGAGGTTCTCGGCAGCGCTTTCGATCGCGGCGCGGGCGACATCGGGGCTGGTCATCGCGGCGGTGTCGCGCCCGACGATCATCGCCACGGCCGCGCGGCCTTCGCCCAGGGACCGGCGCAATCCCGTGGCGACGGCCCGCACATGGTCGACCAGGCTTTTCTGTGCGAGCAGGATCGCAAGGGCCAGGGCCTCGAACAACCCTGCGTCGGGCAGAAGATGAATCAGCGCGCCCACTGCAAGGCCGGTGGCGACAAGTGCCAGGGCCACCAGCGTGCCGCGCAGGCGCAGGGCATGACCCCGGTTGAACCGGCGGTCCAGCGCCGCGACCATGCGGCCCATCAGGACGGCAGGATGCGGCAGCCTGTCCCAGATCAGCTTCGGTTCCCCGAAGGCTGCATCCAGAAGCATGGCGAGGGCAAGGATCATGCGATGGCTATCACCGGCCAATGGGCGATTCGCAAGCGGTGCCGGGGGGTTGGCCGCACAGCGGCCCCGGAAGACGGGCAAATCCGGCCGCGATCAACCGCGGGTTGCCGCGCACTGCGGCTTTGCGGACATCATTCCTTTACATTTGAGCAATACCGCTGTGGCAGCTTGATTTCTCACAAGCTCGCTCCAAAGTTTTCCACAGGTGCGTACGAGGGCTGCCATGCTTGAGTTTTTGCCGAAAGACGTGCGCGAGGGGCTGGAAGCCGCGCGCAAGAAAGACCTGAAACGAAAATCCCGTCTGCGGGTGCAGGTGGGAGATGCGGTCTTTCCGGTGCTGCGTTTCTGGCACGATGGCTTTGCCCTAGATGCCAATCTTTCGCCGGGCAAGCTGCGGGGGCTGGTCGACGTCTATGACGGCTCGCGTCACATCTTCCAGTGCCTGATCGTCGCCTCGGCTTTGGAAAACGGCGAACTGGTCTGTGATTTCAAGCGCGCAACGGCGGTGTCCGACCGTGCCGCGCTGGATTTCTGGCGGGACGAGAACGCGCCGGTCGGCTATCTGCCCAGAGCCTGACCTAAAAAGCACGACGCGTCAGGGCCGGACTTCCACCTTCGTGCCGACCGGCGTCACCGCCCAGATTTCGCGGATTTCGGTGTTGGTCACCGCGATGCAGCCAGCTGTCCAGTCGCCGCGCAGCTTGAAGCCCTCGGGCAGGGCGTTCGGCTGGCCGTGGATGAAGATGTCGCCCCCCGGACTGTAGCCGCCGGTGCTGGCGCGCTTCAGGTCATCGACCTGCGGATAGTCAAGGCCCAGCGACAGGTGGAACGCGCTGTCCACATTGCGCCGGTCGATGGTGGACTCGCCTTCGGGCGTCTTGCCGTCGCCCTGCCGCAGCTTGTCGCCGTCAGGGGTGAACCCCAGCGCGATCCGGTAGGTGCGCACCGCCTTGCCGTCCTGCATCAACTGCATCCGCCGCGCGGATTTTTCGATGATGATCCGGTCGACCTGCCCCGTCATCGGCGGTGGAGGGGGCAGGTCCACCGGCTCGGGCGGGATGAACAGCGAGGCCGTCATCAGACCAAGGACCGCAATTAGCGCCACATAGGCCAGAAGACGGAGGAGACGCTTCATTGCAGGTCGACGAAGGCCCGCTGCAACCGGTCGACGGTTTCTGCCACACGCGCGTGCGACGTGGCGAGCGTAAAGCGCATGAAGCTTTCGCCGCCGGCGCCGAACTGCGGGCCGGGGGCCGCGGCGATGCGGGCGACAGCGTTTATGCGGGACAGGATTTCCGCCGCACTCATCCCGGTGCCTGAGAAATCCACCCAGGCAAGGTATGTGGATTGCAAGGGCAGGGACCTGACGCCGGGAATGGCATTCACGCCGGCATCGAAGATCTTACGGACGCTGTCGAGATGGTCCATCTGTGCATCCGCCCAGGCAGCCCCTTCAACAGAATAGGCGGCCGTCACCATCCGCAGCCCCAGGTTGTTCGGCACATAGTCAAGCGACCGCAGACGCGCGGCCATCTGGCCGCGCAAGGTGGCATCGGCAATGATCAGGTTTCCGGTTTTCTGACCCGCGATATTGAAGGTCTTCGAGGCGGCGGTTGCGGTGATCAACCGGTCGCGCGCATCCGGGGCGGCGACGGCCATCGGCAAGAACTTCTGGCCATGATAGGCCAGATCGTGGTGCACTTCGTCCGAGACCAGCTTAAGGCCGTTGCGCGCAGCGAAATTCGCAACCGCGCGCAATTCTTCCGCCGTCCAGATGCGGCCCGAAGGGTTTTGCGGAGAGCACCAGATGATGAACTTCTCTTTCCCGGTAAGGCGGCCTTGGGCGTCTTCAAGATCAAGCTCATAGCGGTCGCCGACCCGGGCCAGCGGGCATTCCGTCACGACGCGTCCGGCGGTGGTGATCTTGCGGGCAAATTCGTGGTAGACGGGCGTGAAGATCACGACCGCGTCGCCAGGTTCGCTCCAGACATCGATGCAAAGGGCGATCGCGTTGCCAAGGCCCTGCGTGGTCAGAATCCAATCGCTTTCTATCGTCCAGCCGTGCCGCGTCCGCATCCACCACGAGATGGCATCGTGATAGTCGCGATAATCGGCGAAATATCCGAATACACCGTGATCGGCGACTGCGCGCACGACCTCGCGAATGCAGGGGGCGGTCCCGTAGTCCGAATCCGCCGTCCACATGCCCAACCCATCCTTGGGCGAAACGCCGAAGAGCGGCTCCATATTGTCCCACTGGGATGAATGATCGCCGCGGCGGTCGGTCAGCGTATCAAAATCAAATCCGGGCATATCGGCTCCTGAGTGGTCGTGCCAAACTAGCCGCAGCCTCGCCGGGCGCAAGAGGGTGCGCGCCCCATTGCGTGGCCGATGGGCTTCGCTTAAATCTCCGGCTCATGATCCGCCCCATCCTGATCCATCCCGACCCGCGCCTCAAGAAGGTCTGCGACCCTGTGGCCGGGATCTCGGCCGAGTTGCGCCAGTTGGCCGACGACATGTTCGAGACGATGTATGACGCGCCGGGCATCGGGCTTGCCGCCCCGCAGGTGGGTGTCACGAAGCGGCTGATCGTGATGGACTGCATCAAGGACGGTCCGCCAGAACCGATCGCCCTGTTCAACCCCAAGATCATCTGGTCTTCGGAGGACCAGACGGTCTACGAGGAAGGCTGCCTTTCGATCCCGGACATCTACAACGATGTCACCCGCCCCGCCGGGGTGACCGTGCGGTGGACGGACACAGCGGGAAAGCCGCAGGAGCGGCTGTTCGAGGGCATCTGGGCCACCTGCGTCCAGCACGAGATCGACCATCTGAACGGCAAGCTTTTCATCGACTATCTGGGTCCGCTCAAGCGGCAGATGATCACCCGGAAGATGGAGAAGCTGAAGCGCGAACGCGCGCGTGACCTATGACGGCGCTTCGGTGCCTGCCCTGGCCGCATCCGGTCTTGCGAACACCCGCTGCGGCGGTGACGGAAATCTCGGATCAGGTGCGCGCGATCTGGGCCGACATGATCGACACGATGGACGCGATGCCGGGCTATGGTCTGGCGGCGGTGCAGATCGGGGTGGCCTTGCGGCTGGCCGTGGTCGACTGCTCGGACAGCCGGGGGCAGGCGGTGCGGATGGCGAACCCGGAGGTGCTGCACGCCAGCGGGCAGTTCCGCGACCATGAGGAAGCCTCGCCCAACCTGCCGTTCGTGTCGGCGGTGATCCAGCGGCCCCGCGCCGTGACCGTGCGGTTCCTGAATGCCGAGGGCGTGGTCGAGGACCGGGATTTCGTCGATCTCTGGGCCACGTCGGTGCAGCATCAGATCGACCATCTGGCGGGGAAGATGTACTTTGACCACCTGTCGCCGCTGAAGCGGAAGATGCTGATCGCGAAGTCGGAAAAGCTGCGGCGCAGCAAATGAAAATAGTTTTCATGGGAACACCGGATTTCGCGGTGCCAGTGCTGGAGGCGCTAAGCCAAGAGCATGAAATCATTGCGGTCTATTGCCAGCCACCCCGTCCCGCAGGCCGGGGAAAAGCCAACCGGCCAAGCCCGGTTCAGGCAAGGGCAACGGTGCTGGGTCTGCCGGTCCGGCACCCGGTCTCGCTGCGCAGCGAAGATGCAGCGAAAGGCTTCGCTGCACTGCAGCCAGATGTGGCGGTCGTGGTGGCCTATGGCCTGATCCTGCCGCAACCGGTGCTGGATGCGCCGCGGCTTGGCTGCTTGAACATCCATGCCTCGCTTCTGCCGCGCTGGCGCGGTGCCGCGCCGATCCATCGGGCGATCATGGCGGGCGACCGCAAAACCGGGGTCTGCATCATGCGCATGGAAGCGGGGCTGGACACCGGGCCGGTCCTGCTGCGCGAAGAAACCGAAATTGGCGGGGCAGAGACGACTTCCGACCTGCACGACAGGCTGGCCGCGATGGGCGCGCGGCTGATCCTTCAGGCGCTTGCGCGTCTGCCGGACCTGACGCCCGAACGACAGCCCTTAGACGGCGTGACCTATGCCGCAAAGATCGACAAGGCCGAAGCCCGCGTGGACTGGACCCGTTCCGCCGCCGAGGTTGACCGGCTGATCCGGGGCCTTTCGCCCTTCCCCGGTGCGTGGACCGTGATGGGGGGCAAGAGGGTCAAGCTGCTAAGGTCTCGCCAGGTGCCGGGCGCGGGGCATCCGGGGCAGGTGCTGGGCGGCATGGTCGTCGCCTGTGGCAGTGGCGCGATCGAGATCATCACAGCTCAGCGTGAGGGCAAACTGCCGATGGCCCCGGAAGAATTTCTGCGCGGCTTCGCGATGCCCGGGACGCTTTCCTGACAGCTTCTGACAGGAGCCCTGTCGCAAGGTGATCGCAGAACAAGGAGACCGTTCGTGCGCGAGAGGGCAAACTGGGTGGTCACCGCTTCGGCAGATCATGCGGCGATCGGCCGGAGGGACGGAATAGTGCGGGCGGGCCATGGCAATCCGGGGCCGCTTTTGTGGATGCAGCCAGGCGACGGGGTGCTGATCTACTCGCCACGCGCGACCTATCCGGACGGCGCGTTGCTGCAGGCGTTCACAGCCATTGGAACAATTGCCGAAGGCGCGCCCTGGATTGGCGAGATGGGCGGCGGCATCAAGCCCTGGCGGCGCGCGGTGACCTGGGCCGAGGCGGCAGCCGCGCCGATCCGTCCGCTGCTTGTTGACCTGAAGTTGACGCGAGGGTTGGCAAGCTGGGGCATGGCCTTCCGGTATGGCTTGCGCCGGATCAGCGAGGCTGACCTCAAGCGGATCGCCCACGCAATGGCGGCTATCTCGATCTGACCCCATTCCCAAAGGCGTGCCGGCTTCCCATATGTGCAACAGGTCACCGGGGAGGAGTGCCATGCCGCTCATCTGGCTTTTGATCGTGGGGGTTGCGGTCGGGTTTCTGGCCACGCGCCTGCTGCGAATCAACCTTGATACGCCGACAACCATTGCGCTTGGGGTGCTGGGCGCGCTGGTCGGCGGTCTGGTCCTGCGCGGGCTGGTCATGATGGCCGGCATCGGCGCCGGGTTTGTCGGCGCGCTTTTGGGGGCGGTGCTGTTGATCTGGGCCTGGAAGACCTGGATCAAGTGAAACCCTGGATCAGGAAAGTCGCCGCACAGCATCCTTGAGCTTCACGCCGGTCTGGCCGGTTCGCGCCCAGAGAAGCTGGCCTTGCCAGGCGGCAAAGAGAAGGGCGGCACTTTCGCGCGCCTTCTGGCCGGTGCCAAGTCGCAGCGACAGAGCCGCCTCGATCGTCGCGCGCCAGACGGCGGCCCGCTGCGCAAGGTCCGGATCGCGGGCATCGGCAACAAGATCGGCCGCGTCGATCGTGCCAAGTGCCTTCAGCAAAGCCTGCGGACCCTTCTTTTCGGTCTCGAGAAGGGCCGAGGCGGTGGCGGCCTCAAGCCGTTCCCAAGCAAACACACGGGCGGCGCGGACCATGCCGTCACGGCTGCCGTAGCGTTGCACCAGGGTCGGCGGCGCAAGCCCGGTTGCGGCCGAGACGCTGGCGAAGGACACGGCCTTGTCTCCTCCCTGGGCCAGAAGCCGATGAATGGCAGAGAAGATCCGGTCGTCGGGGATGGTGCGGCTGCGTGGCATGGCGCAAGGATAAGCAAATGATCGTTCGCCTTGCAAGGCCCTGATTTCAAGGTGGTCGCCTGCCTGTCCGACAATACCGGATTTCCCTGCTTCCGGACAGGCTTCAGCGCTTGGGCGCGCCAGGTTTTGGCGGAGAAGACCGATAGATTGGCAGCCGCCAGCCAAAGGTCAGGCTGCCGGTGCGCAATGTCAGGACCAGCGCGGCACAGATCGCAAGGGCCGGCCCGTCGTGCAGACCCGCAGCCCGCGCCAGCACCGCGCCAAGCGATCCGGCAAAGGCGCAGGTGACGTAAAGCTCGCCCTGTTTCAGGACCAGGGGCACTTCGTTGCAGACGATGTCACGCAAGAGGCCTCCCATGCAGCCGGTGATCATCCCCATGACCAGAATCACGGGCCAGCCTTGCCCCGCGGCATAGGCCACGGCGACACCTGCCGGCACGGCGACGGCCAAGGCGCAAGCGTCAAGCCACAGAAGCGCGCTGTAGCGGCTTTCAAGGCGGTGCGCGGTGAAAAAGACGGTGAGGGCAGCCAGTGTCGCCACCGCAAGCATGGTGGGATCGGCGACCCAGAACACCACGCGGTTCAGGATCATGTCACGCAGCGTGCCGCCGCCGACGGCCGTAAGGCAGGCGATGAAGATGAAGCCGACGATGTCCAGCTGCGACCGGCTGGCCGCCAGCGCCCCGGTCAGGGCAAAGACCGCGACGGACGCATAGTCCAGCCCGTCAAGCAGCGTGAAGGCCGCAAGCACGGTCATGCCGCCCCCGGCTTGAACGGGGCCATGCCGGCCCGGGCCAGCGCGTCGGCGCGTTCGTTCTCGGCGTGGCCCGCGTGGCCCTTGATCCAGCGCCAGGTCACCTGATGGCGGGCTTGGGCCGCCTCAAGCCGTTGCCAAAGCTCGACATTCTTGACCGGCGACCCACCTGCCGTGCGCCAGCCCTTGCGCTTCCATCCACTGATCCAGTCGGTGATGCCGTTCTTCACATAGGCGCTGTCGGTGACGATGGTGATCTCGCTGGGCCGGGCCAGCGCCTCAAGGGCCGAGATGGCGGCCATCAGCTCCATCCGGTTGTTGGTGGTCATGGCCTCGCCGCCCTGAAGCGTGCGCTCCTTGACCACGGTGCCAGCCTCGCGGGCCAGCATCAGGACACCCCAGCCGCCGGGGCCGGGATTGCCCGAACAGGCGCCGTCGGTGTATGCGAAAAGCTCGGTCATGGGTCTCAGGCCTGCAACGGGACGGCAAGGCAGGCCAGGACCACGACGGTCAGCATGACCCGCAGCCGCAGCCACCAGCGCGGGGCAAGGCCCCAGGCGACGAAGGTTGCGTCCAGCAACAAAAGCCCGGCAAAGCCCGCCGCAAGATAGATCACCGAATTGGCCGTGGCGTCGGTGACCATGAAGAACACCCAAAGCGCCGGAATGACCGACAGGACATAGGCGAGGGCGGCATTGGCTTCGGCGCGGGTGGCAAAGCCCCAGAGGGCTCCGGACATGAACGACAGGATCACCGTGCCGTAGGTCAGCCCGACATAGGACCCAAGGAACATCGGCGGCAGCCATTGCCCGGCCCAGCCCAGAAGCGTCGGAGAAAGATGTGTGGCGGCGGACCACAGGAAGGGGATCAGCCCGGCAAGGCTCAGAAGAAGGGCAGGGCGGGGGATATGGTGGCTATCGGTCATCTGGCTGGTCTAGCCGGGACCGCAGCCTATGGCCAGACGGTCTTGCGACCCGGGCGCACAAAGGGATCAGGTATTGTGAGGGCGGCCAGCGGCACCAGGGCAGGCGCAGACCCTGGCCCTGCGCGATCCCTCACGAGGCTTCGCGCAGGATCCGGGGCACCTTGAACTCGACGTCCTCGACGGCGGTTTCCACATGTTCGATCGTCAGATCAAAGCGCGCCCTGAAGGCGTCGACGACTTCATTCACCAGCACTTCGGGCGCAGAGGCTCCGGCGGTCAGGCCAATGGCGCGGGCGCCGGTCAGGGCGCGCCAGTCGATATCGGCTGCCCGCTGGATCAGCATCGAATAGGGGCAACCGGCGGCGCTGCCAACCTCGACCAGGCGCTTGGAGTTTGACGAATTCGGCGCGCCGATCACCAATAGCGCGTCGATCTTCGGCGCCACTGCCTTGACGGCAGCCTGCCGGTTGGTGGTGGCATAGCAGATGTCGTCATGCGCGGGCGCGAGGATCGCGGGAAAGCGGGCCGTCAGTGCGGCGGCGATTTCGGCGGTGTCGTCGACCGAAAGCGTGGTCTGGGTGATGAAGGCAAGCTTTGCCGGGTCACGCACCTGAAGGCGCGCCACGTCAGCGACCGTTTCGACAAGCAGAACTTCGCCCTGCGGCAACTGGCCCATGGTGCCGACCGTCTCGGGGTGGCCTTCGTGGCCGATATAGATCATCTGCACCCCCGACTCGTGGTGGCGGGCGGCCTCGTTGTGGACCTTGGTTACGAGGGGGCAGGTTGCGTCGATGGCAATCATCTGGCGGCGACTGGCTTCGGCCGGAACCGACTTCGGCACGCCATGGGCGGAAAACACCACTGGGCGATCATCGGGGCAATCGTCCAGCTCCTCGACGAAGATCGCACCTTGCGCGCGCAGGGCGTCGACGACAAAGCGGTTGTGCACGATCTCGTGGCGCACATAGACCGGCGCGCCCCATTTCTGGATCGCAAGTTCGACCATCTTGATCGCCCGGTCCACACCGGCGCAGAAGCCGCGCGGCGCTGCAAGGTAAAGGGTCAAAGGTGCAAGGTCGGGCATCGCGGGTCCGGGGATTGACTGGAGACAGAAGTAGGACCTTGGGCGGGCGGCGTCCAGTGCGGACTGCGGGCCGCTCATCGCCCCTGACGGGGCTTTTCGCTGGACCTATTCCAGCGATGAGGCCGGTCAGGGCCGAAGGGCGGCGCGATCAGCCGATGGCCGCGGCGGTTGCGTAGGCCAGCGCGACATAGCGCCCGGTTTTGGCCAGGCTGACCAGCAGCAGGAAGGCGATCACGGGGACCCGCAGAAATCCGGCTGCGGCGACCAGCACATCCCCCCCCGGCGCCCAGGCCAGAAGCAGCGACCAAAGGCCCCAGCGCCGGAACCAGCCCTCTGCCCGGGCCATCTGCGAAGGCTGGATCGGAAAGCGCGGGTGGTCGCGGTATCCGCCCAGACCCCGGCCAAGTGCAAAGGTCACGCAAGACCCCAGCACATTGCCGACCGAGGCCACGACCACCAGCGTCTGCGCTGGCCAACCCGAGGCTTGCAGCGCAATGAACGGGACTTCCGAGTTGAACGGCAGCGGCGTCGCGGCCAACAGGGCCGCGACGAACAGACCGGACAGGGCAAGCAACCCCGTCACCGCGGCCGCGTCACTTGGCGTCGATCGAGATCTCTTCGCTGGACATCGGGCGCGGTTCGCGGGGCGGGCGGCCGATGACTTCGCGCAGCTCGTCCAGTTCGATGAAGTTGTCGGCCTGGCGGCGCAGCTCGTCTGCGATCATCGGCGGCTGGCTGCGGATGGTCGAGACGACCGAAACCCGGACCCCCTGACGTTGCAAGCTTTCAACCAGAGGGCGAAAGTCCCCATCGCCCGAGAACAGCACCACATGGTCGACCCGCGGCGCAAGTTCCATGGCGTCGACGCACAGCTCGATGTCCATGTTGCCCTTCACCTTCCGCCGTCCCTGGCTGTCGGTGTATTCTTTTGCGGGCTTGGTGCGCATGGTAAAGCCGTTGTAGTGCAGCCAGTCGACCAGCGGCCGGATCGGCGAATACTCGTCGTTTTCCAGCAAGGCGGTGTAGTAGAACGCGCGCAAAAGCTTGCCGCGCCGCATGAACTCCATCCGCAATAGCTTGTAGTCGATGTCGAACCCCAGCGCCTTGGCGGCCGCGTAAAGGTTTGAGCCATCAATGAACAGCGCAAGCCGTTCGTCCTTGTAAAACATTGTTGTCCCCTCAACGTCGCCGCGCCGTTCGAACTTCCGTGTCTGAAGCACGTGTTATAGTGAGATCCGACGGCCAGCCTTCGGTGAATATCAGGCGAAACCGGCTTCGGACAAGTCGAGTATGGAAAAATTCGGGGGCGGGTGGGGAAAATCGGACAAGCTCTGATTGCATTCGGCGCAAACTTGCCGTTCGGCGAGGATCAGCCGGCCGAATCGCTTTGGAAGGCCCTGGCGGCGTTGGCAGAGGAAGGCCTTTCTTTGCTTGGCGTTAGCAGATTTTACGCCACGCCCTGCTTTCCGGCCGGGGCCGGTCCCGACTATGTGAATGCCGCGGGGGTGCTGGATTTCGCCGCTTCGGATGACTTAGCGTCAGTTCTGGACCGCCTGCATGCCGTCGAAGCCCGTTTCGGACGAAAGCGGGCGCAGCGCTGGGGAATGCGGACGCTGGACATCGATCTTCTGGCCATGGGTGATTCGATTCTGCCTGACGCGGCGACCCAAGACCGCTGGCGGCTTCTGCCCCCGGAAGCGCAGGTCAGAACGACGCCGGACCAGTTGATCCTGCCGCATCCCCGGATGCAGGACCGGGCCTTCGTGCTGGTGCCTTTGGCAGACGTCGCCCCCGATTGGGTGCATCCACGCACCGGTCAAAGCGTTCGCCAGATGCTTGAGGCCCTGCCGGCGGCTGATCGTGACGCCGTGAAACCGCTTTGATTTGCGGCGATTCACCGCTTGTCAAGGCATTTGCAACCGCCTACACAGACCACTTCCTGAGAAGCGTCCGGATTGGAGTTGCCCATGGCCCGCGTAACGGTCGAAGATTGCGTTGACAAGGTTCCGAACCGGTTCGAACTGGTGATGCTTGCGGCCCATCGGGCGCGGGAAATCCAGTCCGGCTCGCCGATCACCATCGACCGCGACAACGACAAGAACCCGGTCGTCGCGCTGCGCGAGATTGCGGATGAAACCCAGTCCGCCGGCGTCCTGCGCGAGCGGATGATCGAAAGCCACCAGACCCAGATCGAAGTCGACGAACCGGAAGATGACCAGATGGCGCTTCTGATGGGCGGCGAGATGGATCGTCCGATGGTCGATGACATGTCGGAGGAGAAGCTTCTCCGCGCCCTAATGGAAGCTCAGGGCGAAATCTGAGGGTGCAAGACCCGCAAGCGGGGCGGTGATGATCGACGTCGAAGACCTCATCGCCCTGGTTCGAAACTACAACCCGCGCTGCAATGCCGACCTGATCCGCAAGGCCTATGCTTACGGCTTCAAGATGCACGACGGGCAGGTGCGGAAATCGGGCGAGCCGTATTTCACCCATCCCGTCGCGGTGGCCGCGA
Source organism: Rhodobacterales bacterium (assembly GCA_031441285.1). Lineage (GTDB taxonomy): Bacteria > Pseudomonadota > Alphaproteobacteria > Rhodobacterales > Rhodobacteraceae > Tabrizicola. The sequence goes on along the minus strand of JANOER010000167.1, from coordinate 590 downwards.
TCCTGACCGAACAGCGGCTGGATGATGCGACGATCATCACCGCACTTTTGCACGACACGATCGAGGATACCCGGTCGACCTATTCCGAAATCACGACGCTGTTCGGCGCCGAGGTTGCGGAACTGGTCGACGGCGTGACCAAGCTGACCAACCTGCAGCTTTCCAGCACCGAAAGCCAGCAGTCCGAGAATTTCCGCAAGTTGTTCATGGCGATGTCCAAGGATCTGCGGGTCATTCTGGTCAAGCTTGGCGACCGGCTGCACAACATGCGCACGATCCGGTCGATGAGCCAGGAAAAGCAGGCCCAGAAGGCCCGCGAGACCATGGAGATCTTTGCCCCCCTTGCCGGCCGGATGGGCATGCAGTGGATGCGCGAGGAACTGGAGGACCTGTCCTTCAAGGTTCTGAACCCCGAGGCGCGCAATTCCATCATGCGCCGCTTTCTGACCTTGCAACGCGAAACCGGTGATGTGGTCCACAAGATCACCGCCGACATCCGTACCGAACTGGAAAAGGCGCAGATCGAGGCCGATGTCTATGGCCGGGCGAAAAAGCCCTACTCGATCTGGCGCAAGATGCAGGAAAAAGAC
>JANOER010000166.1:0-33101 GCA_031441285.1 Rhodobacterales bacterium | reverse complement strand
GGAGTTGGTGCGGGTCACGGATCCTCTTGGCCGACTCGAAGGCGAGGTGCTGCTGCCCGGCGTCATATGTGTGGACAACCCCTATCTGGCGGCTTCGGGGGCCGACCTTCTGGTCATGCTGACCGAGTGGAATGAATTCCGCGGGCTGGACCTTGCCAAGCTGGCGCGGAAGATGGCGACGCCGAAACTGGCCGACCTGCGCAACGTCTATGATCGCGACGAGGCGCTTGAAGCAGGTTTCACTGCCTATGTCGGGGTCGGTCGCTAGAGACGCCGGCCAGCGCATCCCGGCGCAACCCGGAGGGCTTTTCGCCGGTTCGAACGTGCGACCAGGTCAAATTCGCGGAAAACCCTTCGCAAGCGCCGCGAAACTGCCACGCTTGCGACGCGACTTCCACCCTTGCCAGCCGCCAGTCTTGCCGCCGGGTAGGTGTGGTTGCGTGGGGCTGGGGTGTATTCTTTCCAGGTGGTGGAGACGTTCACGGCCGCGCCGCTGAACAAGGTCTCGGGCATAAACGACATGGAGCTGGTCGAGCGGGGAGGCACCCTCACGCTTTATACTGCCACGCGTGCCGGCGGCGGGATCCTGGCGCTTGACGTGGACGGAGCCATGACGCTTGTCGATCAGGAAACCGTTGCCCCCGGCATCGTCCTGCCGGCCCAGGCGCAGCTGGAGCTTCTGTCGGTCGGCGGTGCGCCGCGCCTTGTCGTCACCGGGGCGAATGCGGCCGGGTTGCAGACCTACGGGCTTGAGGCGACCGGTGCCCTGGCTGCCCCGGTTCAGTTAGCGGGCGGGCTGGCCGGAACGATTTCGGCGCAGACTGCGGTGCAGATCGGAACCACGACCTACCTGTACGTCGCAAAGGCCGGTGAAAGCACGATCCACGGATTTGCGGTGGGGGCGACCGGCGGCCTGACAAGCGTGGGCAGCCGGGTGTTGGACGGCGCCCTTCCCGGCGTTGACGTATCCCGTCTGGTCCCGGTCACGGTCGGAGGCGAGACCTTCCTCGTCAGCCTGTCGCTGGAAGCCGATGTGGTCCGCACCTTCCCGCTGGGTCCCGGCGGCGCGATCGGGGCGCCGCAGATGCTGGGCACGCCTCAGGGTCTGGGGATCGCCGACCCGTCGGCGGTTCAGGCGGTAGACCTGGCGGGCGTCACCTATCTGGTTGTGGCCTCGGTCGTATCCTCGTCGCTGACCGTGATCGAGGTTGGACCCGGTGGGCTTATGCGGGTGGCCGACCATGTGGTCGACACGCTGGACACCCGCTTTGCCGGCGCCCAGGCCCTGGCAACGGTAAGCGCAGGCGACCGGGTTTTCGTGATCGCCGGCGGCAGCGACGGCGGGATTCAGGTGCTGACGCTTTTGCCGGAGGGGCGTCTGCTGCTGGTCGGCGGTCAGCTGGACCTGCCCGGACTGGCGCTGGACAACATCAGCGCAATCGCGGCCCGCCTTGTGGACGGGCGGATCGACGTTTTCGTCGCGGGCGAGGGCACCGGGATCACCCGGCTGTCGCTGGACCCGGGGCCGCTGGCCCCGATCCAGACCGCCGGACCCGAAGACACCACGCTGACCGGCACCGACGCCGGCGACATGCTGCTTGGCCAGGATGGCAATGACCTCGTCGCCGGCGGGAACGGTGCCGACATCCTGGCAGATGGCAACGGCAGCGACACCCTGACCGGCGGCGCAGGGGCAGACATCCATGTGCTGACCGCCGACGGCGCGGCGGATGTGATCACTGACTTCCAGTTCGGGATCGACCGGATCGACCTGTCGGCCTGGGGCAGGATCCATGCCCTGGAATCCCTGACCATCACGACGACGGCAACGGGCGCGCGGATCACCTATGGTGCCGAAGTTCTGGACATCTCGATGCCGAACGGTCTGCCAATCCAGCCCGGCGCCTTCCGGCTGACCGATTTCGTCAGCCTCTGGCACGCCCCGCCTCCGACCCCTTCAGGCGACGGCATCGTTGGCAGCAACCAGGCCGACCTTCTTGTCGGGACAGATGGTGGTGACCGCTTCATCGTCTCGGCCGGGGCCGATACAATCAACGGCGCCGCCGGGTTCGACTTTCTCGACCTGTCGTCCGCCCAGGCGGCTCAACGTCTCAATCTGCAATCTGCTCGCGAAAACAGTGGCTTGTCCTTGGGTCATACCCATATCTCGGTCGAAGGGATCATCGGATCGCGGTGGTCCGACACAGTGACCGGAGATGCGGTCGACAACGTGCTGGACGGGGGCGATGGCAATGATCGCATTGCCGGGGGCGATGGCGCAGACAGCCTGTTCGGGGGGCTTGGCGCCGACCTGTTGACCGGCGGTCTTGGCGCGGATCTGCTGGACGGCGGGAGCGGTCGGGATCGGCTCAGCTATCGCGACGCAGCTGCCGAAGTGCTTGTGGACCTGGCGGGACCTGCCGTCAACCAGGGCGAGGCCACCGGTGACCGCTTCCTCGGGATCGAGGAGATGGAAGGATCGCGTCTTGCCGATACACTTGCCGGAGACGCACAGGCGAACACTCTGTTCGGCCTGCAAGGCGATGACCGGATCATCGGCAGGGCGGGCAACGACACGCTTTACGGGGGCGACGGCGAGGATACTCTCTTCGGCGGGTCGGGCGCGGACTTTCTTGACGGCGATGCCGGCTTCAACGTCGCAAGCTATGCCGACAGCGCAACGGCCTTTCGGCTGGATCTGCTGACGCCTTCGCTGACCACCGGGGACGCCAAGGATGACCAGTTCCGCGATATGTACGGTTTCGAAGGGTCGGCCTTCGGCGACGTTCTGGGCGGGGCCGCCGCAAACGAACGCTTCTGGGGCTTGGGCGGAAATGACTGGGTCGACGGCCGGGCCGGAGCGGACTGGTTGTCCGGGGGGTTTGGCAACGACACGCTTTTTGGCGGGGACGGGGATGACACGCTGGCGGGCGGGTCTGGTTTTGACCGGCTGGAGGGGGGTCTTGGGGTTGACGTTGTCAGCTTCGGCGACGCGGTTTCGGGGGTTCTGGCGGATCTTGCCGCGCCGCTGTCGAACCTTGGCGATGCGCGGGGCGACAGTTTTCTCGGGCTCGAGGGGCTTGAGGGGTCCGGCTTTGCCGACACGCTGTCGGGGGACGGGTTTGCCAACGGGCTTGGGGGCGGCGGGGGCAATGACCGGCTGGACGGCCGCGCGGGCAACGACGTGCTTTCGGGCGGCGAGGGCGACGATGTGCTGACCGGGGGCTCGGGGGCCGACACGCTGGACGGGGGCGGCGGGGTGGACTGGGCCAGCTGGACGGACGCGGTCGCGGGGGTTGCGGCGGACCTGTCGGACTGGACGCGCAGCAGCGGGGCTGCGGCACAGGACCGGCTTGTGGCGATCGAGAACCTGATCGGCACGGGGTTCGGCGACAGCCTTTCCGGCGACGGGGGGGGCGAACCGGGTGCTGGGCTGGACCGGCAACGACCGGCTTGAGGGGCGGGCGGGGGCGGACTGGCTGGACGGGGGCACGGGCGACGACTGGCTTGACGGCGGCACGGAGGCCGACACGCTGCTGGGCGGCGACGGCAACGACGCGCTGTGGGGCGGCGAGGGGGCCGACCGGCTGGAGGCGGGCGCGGGCAATGACCGGCTGGACGGCGGGGCGGGTGACGACATGCTGCTTGGTGGAGCCGGCAACGATGTCTTCGTCTTCACCGGCGGGACCGACACGATCGGCGATTTTGCAAACGGACAGGATCGTATCTGGCTTGAGTCGGATCTCTGGAGCGGGGCGCCACCCGCTGTGGCTCAGCTGCTGAGTGGCGCTACGGTTTCGTCACTGGGTTTGGTCTTGGCTCTGGCTGACGGGGCGACACTGGACATTCGGGGAATTTTTGACGCATCTCTTCTGACGGATGACTTCCTGTTCGTATGACACGAAAGACCAAAGGCATGACGGCAAAGGTTCTTGTAACGGGTGGTGCGGGCTACATCGGGGCGCATGCCTGCAAGGCGCTTGCAAGGTCCGGGGTCGTGCCAGTCGCCTTTGACAACTTGTCAACCGGCTGGGCGGAGGCCGTCAAATGGGGGCCGCTGGTCCGCGGTGATCTGATGGACCGGGCCGCCATCGACCGCGCGCTAGCCGAACATCAGCCCGTGGCCGTGATGCATTTCGCGGCGCTGTCGCTGGTGGGCGAGGCGATGCAGGATCCGGTGCGCTATTGGCGGGTCAACACCGGCGGGGCGCTGAACCTGCTGGAGGCCTGTGCCGAGGCCGGGGTGAAGAACTTCGTGCTGTCCTCGACCTGTGCGACCTACGGCGATCAGGATGGCGTCCTGCTGACGGAAGCGACGCCGCAACGGCCGATCAACGCCTATGGCGGATCGAAGCTGGCGATCGAGGCGATGGTGCAGGACGTAGGCGCGGCCTTCGGCATCCGGCAAGTGATCTTCCGCTATTTCAATGTGGCCGGTGCCGACCCCGAAGGCGAGATCGGCGAGCAGCATCTGCCCGAGACCCACCTGATCCCGCTGCTGCTGGACGCGGTGGCGGGCAAACGCCCGGCGCTGACGGTGTTCGGGACCGACTACCCGACGCCCGACGGCACCTGCCTGCGCGACTATGTGCATGTCAGCGACCTTGCCGATGCGCATGTGCTTGGCCTGCGCCACCTTCTGGCCGGCGGCGGGAACGACGTCTTCTGCCTTGGCACCGGTCGTGGATTTTCGGTCCGCGAGGTGATCGAGGCCAGCCGGATGGTGACGAACCGCGATGTCCCGGTGATCATCGGCAGCCGGCGGCCGGGCGATGCGGCCGCGCTGGTATTGTCCTCTACCCGTGCGGTCGAGAACCTGGGCTGGGATCCGCAGCGGTCAACCTTGCGTCAGATGATCGGTGATGCCTGGGCCTGGGCGCAAAAACCGGGGTTCAGTGGCTGACCGGATCCGTCAGCGATCCCAGTCCGGCGCAGGTGCTTTCGGTTTCGCTGGCGCGCTTTCCGACAGCCGAAGCCAGCCGCCCCGGATCGGCAGGCGTCGCTCGGCCCCCCAGTCGCCGGTCACGGTCAGGATGTCGCCGTCCAGCATGACGCCCGCAACCGATTGTCCGGTCGGCCAGCGGATTGCGCCAAGGACATGCCGGATCTCGACCGTGCCCATCGGGTCCAGCGTCAGACCTGCGGGCTGCCCGGCGGCGGTCAGGGGATCGGGCGTTTCCCGCGACGACAGGCCAAGGACGGGCAGGGCGGCGCCCTCCTCGACCCCGAGGCACCCAAGGTGGCGTCCGTTCCAGGGCGCGTAGTCCCGCCCGCCGTTGGACTGCCAGAGCATGGTCATCGGCAGCGCCCGCGCGTTCCTGAGCGACAGGATCAGGTCGCCCTCGGTCGGCCGGACCACGGCCGTCCAGCCCAGAGCCGAGGCCGGATCCTCGACCCCCGAGACGAAATCTTCATGTGCCTCCCCCCAGGGAAAGCGGTGCAGGTTGACCGTGCTGCCGTCCGCGCCCGGAAACTCGGCCGCATCCTCGGCGCGCTTTGGGTAGGCAAGACAAGACCGGCCCTGTGCCGTCTCCAGCGGGGCGGCAAGGCTTTCCCACCAGCGCTTGCGCGAGAAGGACAGCTTTGCCCCGTTCGGGACCGAGATCATGGCGTGATTCGACACCGGCAGCGCGCCAGTGCCGCCGATGAAGAGATGGCGCTGGTACAGGAACGGCTGGCCGTCTTCGACCGACAGCTCCTTGATCAGCGTGGCGCCGGAAACCGCGCCCCGAAGGACCGCGCGAAGGGTGCCGGGCGCGGCGGGTGTCACGGCCCAGGTGCCATTCGCGGTCAGGCCGTGCAGGCCGTCCGGACCCGGCCCCATCGGAGCGGCCAGGAAATCCCCGCCAAGCCAGCGCTGGTGCGGGGGCGCATCGGGCGGCACCTCGTCGGGACCCCAGGGCGCGCGGTGCAAGGGCGAGATCGTGGCGGCGTCATCCTCGACCGTCAGGCTTTGCAGCACGCCACCTTCCGGCGCGAAGCTGAAGCGGATGCCTGCGGCGGCAACGGTTTCGGTCATGGCTGGCCTCTGGTGGTTTCGCCCAAGGCTAGCCTTCGGCGGGGCGGGACCACAAGACGGCAAAGGAACTGGCATGTCAGTTGCCAAGCCACTAATCTGCCTCGCGACACCGGCAGGGAGCGTAGGAATGGGACGGCTGGACGGCAAGACTATCCTGGTGACGGCGGCAGGGCAGGGGATCGGGCGGGCCTCGGCCCTGGCCATGGCACGCGAGGGCGCGCAGGTCATCGCCACCGACCTGAACGAAGCGGCGTTGGCAGGGTTGACCGAGGCGGGCTGCCAGACCCGGGTGCTGAACGTCCGCGATCCGGCGGCGATTGCCGCGACCTTCGCCGCCGTCGGCACGCCGGACGTGCTGTTCAACTGCGCGGGCTTTGTCGCCAGCGGCACGATCCTTGACTGCGACGAAGAAAGCTGGGCCTTCAGCGTCGATCTGAACGTCACGGCCATGTACCGGATGTGCAAGGCGGTCCTGCCGGGAATGCTGGAGCGGGGGCATGGCAACATCGTCAACATGGCCTCGGCGGTGGGGTCGATCATCGCGGCGCCGAACCGCTTTGTCTACGGTGTGACCAAGGCGGGCGTGATCGGGCTGACCAAGGCGATCGCCGCCGATTTCGTCGCCCGGGGCATCCGCTGCAACTGCATCTGCCCCGGCACTGTCGAAAGTCCTTCGCTGAACGACCGGATGCGGGCGACGGGCGACTTCGAGGCCGCGCGCAAGGCCTTTGTCGCGCGCCAGCCAATGGGGCGGATCGCCAGCGCCGAGGAGATCGCGGCCCTGGTCGTCTATCTGGCCTCGGACGAAAGCTCGTTCACCACGGGGCATCCGCATGTGATCGACGGCGGCTGGTCGAACGTCTGACGGCTTGCAGAAGAATGCGGTCGCGCGTTAAGCTTCCACGCGCGGTGGCCTCGTGTCCTTCTCCCTTCTGACGAGCCGTCCGGGTTTCCATGGAAACCGAAGGGGGTGCAAAGGGCACACCCATGTCTGATATCCTGATCAAGAATGCCGATGTCGTGGTGACGATGAACGTCACGCAGGACGAACTGGCCGGGGCCGATGTGCTGGTCCGGGGCGGAGTGATCGCCGCCGTGGGGCCGGGGATCACCGCACCGGGGGCCGAGGTGATCGAGGCGAAGGGCTGCGTGGTGACGCCGGGCCTCGTCAACACGCATCACCACCTTTACCAGACGCTGACCCGCGCGGTGCCGGGCGGGCAGGATGCGCTGCTGTTCGGCTGGCTTCAGACGCTGTACCCGATCTGGGCGCGCTTTGGGCCGGACGAGATGTTCACCTCGGCCCAGGTCGGGCTGGCAGAACTGGCGCTGTCGGGCTGCACGCTGACCTCGGACCATCTGTATCTTTACCCCAACGGCGCGCGGCTGGATGACACGATCGCGGCGGCGGCCGAGGTTGGCCTGCGGTTCCACCCGACACGCGGGGCGATGTCGATTGGAGAAAGTGCAGGCGGGCTGCCGCCGGACGCGCTGGTCGAAAGCGAGGCGGCGATCCTGTCGGACATGATCCGCGTGGTGGACCGCTTTCACGATCCCCGGCCCGGCGCGATGCTGCGGGTGGGCCTTGCGCCCTGTTCGCCGTTTTCGGTCAGCCGTGACTTGATGCGGGACACAGCCCTTCTGGCCCGCGACAAGGGCGTGATGCTGCACACCCATCTGGCCGAGAATGACGAAGACATCGCCTATTCCCTGGCCCGCTTTGGCTGCCGGCCCGGACAATATGCCGAGGATCTTGGCTGGACCGGCCCCGATGTCTGGCACGCGCATTGCGTCAAGCTGGATGGTTCGGAAATTGAACTTTTTGCGCGGTCCATGACCGGTGTTTCCCATTGCCCGTGTTCGAATTGTCGACTTGGTTCGGGAATCGCCCCGGTGCGGGCAATGCGGGACGCTGGGGTCAGGGTCGGGCTTGGCGTCGATGGATCGGCCTCGAACGACGCGGGCAACCTGATCGCCGAGGCGCGGATGGCGATGCTGTTGCAGCGCGTCGCGCGGGGGGCCGATGCGATGAGCGCGCGCGAGGTGCTGGAGGTTGCCACCCTTGGCGGCGCGCGGGTGCTGGGACGCGACGATCTGGGGTCACTCGAGCCGGGCAAGCGGGCCGATCTTGCGATCTGGGATCTGTCCGGGGTCGAAGCGGCGGGGTCATGGGACCCGGTGGCGGCGCTGGTCCTGTGCGGCCCGACGCGGGTGCGCGACCTTATGGTCGAAGGGCGGCAGGTGGTGCGGGACGGCCAGATCGTGACGCTGGACCTGCCGCGTCTTCTGGAGCGCCAGCGCGGACTGGCCCGACGGCTGGCCAACTAAGGCCGCTGCCGCTTCCCGGCACTGGCGAGGCGGTCGGGCTTGGGGTAGAACGCCGCAAGGAGGCCCCCCATGGACCACAACTTCGAATCCCAGCGGCGCGAGACTTACGACACCTTCAAGCAGTCGAAGGGTGTCAGCCTGCCAAAGACCGCGGTGGTCGATTATGCCTTCTTCATCGAAGAGCTCGACGCAAGCTGGCCCGCGCTGGAACGCGCGCTGCGGCTGGAGGGGTTCACCACGCGCCGGGCCAAGGACGGCGAGACGCTGATCGCGTCAATCGGGCCGATCCCGGTAACCGCCGAAGAGATCTGGAAACACGAACGGATCGCGACCTCGATCGCGCTGAAACATGATTTCTACCCGGACGGCTGGGAGCTGGCCGAATAGATCTGGCGCAAGTCCAAGAATTTTCTGCGAAAATTCTTAAGCGACGTGGCGGTTGCCAGCGAGCCAGACCTCGGCCACGGCGCGGTCATCGCCCATCATGATCGTCGGGAACAGTGCCTGCCACAGATCTTGCGCGCGGGCCGTCGCCTGTTCGATGGCGGGGGTCGAGGCGAGGTCGATCACCACAAGATCGGCCTCCATCCCGGGGGCGATGTTGCCGATCCTGTCCTCAGACCGCAATGCGCGGGCCGAGCCTTGCGTCGCCAGCCACCAAAGCTGCGCCGGGTGCAGCGACTGGCCGCGCAGTTGGGCCACCTCATAGGCGGCGGCCATGGTCCGCAGCATCGAGAATGACGACCCGCCGCCGGTATCGGTCGCAAGGCCGACCCGCAGGGACCGCGCGAGGGACATATCAAACAGGCCTGAACCGATGAAGGTGTTCGAGGTCGGGCAGTGAACGAGACTGGCCCCGGCCTCGACCAGCCGCGACCGTTCGCGGTCGGTCAGGTGGATCGCATGGCCGAAGACCGCACCTTCACGCAGCAGGCCTTGCGCCTCATAGGTATCAAGGTAGTCGCGCGACTGGGGGAAAAGGTCGCGGACCCAGGCAATCTCGTCCGGTTGTTCGGACAGATGCGTCTGCATCAGGCAATCGGGGTATTCTTGCCAGAGCGCGCCAAGGGCGGCCAGCTGTTCCGGGGTAGAGGTGGGCGAAAAGCGCGGCGTGATGACATAGGACAGCCGGTCCACCCCGTGCCACGCCTCCAGAAGACGCTTGCTGTCGTCATAGGCTGATTGCGCGGTGTCGCGCAGGCCTTCGGGGGCGTTGCGGTCCATGCAGGTCTTGCCGGCAAAGACCCGCATCCCGCGCGTTTGCGCAGCGGCAAAGATCGCGTCCACGCTTTCGGGGTGGATCGTGGCATATGAGCAGACCGTCGTCGTGCCGCGGGCCAGGACAAGGTCGAGGTAGCGGCCGGCGATGTCGTCGGCATAGGCGGGATCGGAAAAGCGCATCTCTTCGGGGAAGGTGTAGGTGTTCAGCCAGTCGATCAGACGCTTGCCCCAGCTGGCGATGATAGCGGTCTGGGGATAGTGGACATGGGCGTCGATGAAGCCCGCCGATATCAGGCTCTGCCCGTAGTCGTGGAGCCGCGCGCCGGGGTGGGACGCGCGCAGGGTGGCGGCCTCGCCTACGGCGGCGATGCGTCCGGCGTCGACCAGAACCGCGCCGTTCGCCAGATGTCGGGCGGCATCAAGGCCGTCGAACGGGTCGCCCTGAAAGTGGATCACCTGTCCCAGAAGAAGATCGGCCATTTCCCTGCCCCAAAGCTTGCCGCGTCAGCCTAGAGGCTTTATTGCCAAGGGTGAAATCTCTCTGGTGCATGGTTTCATTGAAACAGCTTTCGCCAGGTCACGGCAATCGGACGAAATTTCGGGGGCGACATGACGGACCATATGCCAAGCCCGGAAGACGAGGTTCTGGACCAGGACCGGATCGAGGCCGTTCTTGCGGCCGTTGCCGCCCGGGACAGTGCCGCGGTGAACGCGCTGCTGGACCCGCTGCACGCGGCCGACATCGCCGACCTTCTGGAGCAGATCCGACAAGCTGACCGGCGCGCGTTGCTGGAGCTTTGGTCGCACGAGATCGACGGCGAGATCCTGTCGGAAATCTCGGACGCGATCCGTGAGGAAGTGATCGAGATCCTGCCGCGCAACGTGCTGGTCGACGCGGTGCGCGATCTTGAATCTGACGATGTGGTCGACATTCTGGAAGACCTGGAGCAGCCGCAGAAGGACCTGATCCTGCAGGCGCTTGACGAGGCCGACAGGGTCGCGGTCGAGCAGGCGATGGGCTATCCGGAAAACTCGGCAGGCCGGCTGATGCAGCGCGAGACCGTGGTGGCCCCGGACCATTGGACTGTTGGTGAAGCCATTGATTTTCTGCGAAAATCAACGAACCTTCCGGACCAGTTCTATCATGTGATCCTGGTGGATACCCGGATGAAGCCGGTGGGATACGCGACTCTGGGCCGCATCCTGTCGACCGGCCGCGAGGCGCCGTTGCGCACCATCCTTGAAGACAGTTTCCGCACCATCGAGGCCACCGATCCAGAAGCGGACGTGGCCTATATCTTCAACCAGTATCACCTGATTTCCTGCCCGGTGGTGGATGCGGATGGGCGCCTGGTCGGGGTGATCACCATCGACGACGCGATGAACGTGCTGGACGAAGAGCACGAGGAAGACATGCTGCGCCTTGCCGGCGTCGGTGACGAGGCGGATGTCAGCGACGGCCCGATCGAGACGGTGCGCCAGCGTCTGCCCTGGCTGGTGGTGAACCTGTTCACGGCCTCGTTGTCGGCGCTGGTGATCAGCCAGTTTGAAGCGACGATCGCGACAATCGTGGTTCTTGCGGCGCTGATGCCCATCGTTGCCTCGACCGGCGGGATCGCCGGAACCCAGTCACTGGCCGTTGCCGTGCGGGCGCTGGCGACGCGCGACCTGACCGAGGCGAACGCGGGACGTGTCGTGCGGCGGGAATTGCTGGCCGGCTTGATGAACGGGATCGGCCTTGCGCTGATTCTGGGCCTGGCCGGAACGCTGATCTTCGGAGACTGGCATCTTGGTCTGGTCCTGGGCCTTGCGATGATGGTCAACCAGGTGGTCGCGGCGCTGGGAGGCGTTCTGGTGCCATTGGGGCTGGTCCGGTTGAAACTTGACCCTGCGCTGGCAAGCGGAACTTTCGTGACAACCCTGACCGATGTGATGGGGTTCTTTGCCTTCCTTGGCCTTGCCTCGGTGATGCTGGTATGAGCGATATCAAGGCCGAGGTTCTGAAGGCGCGCGCGCGCGAGGGGGCCTTCTTCGCGCGCAAAGCGGCCTTTGCGGCAGGCCAGGGGCAGGCGGCCGAGATCCTGGCGGACTATCTGGCCGCGCAGGGCGGCCGCGTTCTGGCGGGCTACATGCCGATGCGGACCGAGATCGACCCCTTGCCGGCGATGACCGCGCACCAAGGGGTGGTGGGCGTGCCGGTGATCATCGGCAAGGCTCTGGCGCTGCGGTTCCGCGAATGGAGCCCGGGTGCCCGGATGGTCGAAGGCGCTTTCAAGGCGCTGATCCCCGACGAGGGCGCCTGGGTCGAACCGCAGGTGCTGATCGTCCCCCTTCTGGCATTTGACGCAAGGGGCTACCGGCTGGGCTATGGCGGCGGGTTTTACGACCGGACGCTGGAAGCTTTGCGCGCGCGCGGGCCAGCGCTGGCGGTGGGGTTCGCCTTTGCCGCGCAGGAGGTGGCCGAGGTTCCGACCGACGCGACCGACCAACGGCTGGACGTGATGGTGACGGAAAAGGGCGTCACGGTTTTTGCCTGACGCCGGAAAATTCTTGTTCAAGAATTTTGTCAAATTCCTTGCTTAAGGAATTTGCGTCTGGCGGATCAGTGCGCGATGGCTTCCTGGCGGACAAACATGTTGCCCCAGGCCCGGTCGATCAGTTCCGGTGTCATCTGGTAGGGGATGTTCTCGAAATCGCATACCGCGATCATCTGGTCGATCAGGAACACCGGCTGGTAGTTGGCGTAGTTGTTCTCGATCGTCGGGAACCTGACCTTCATCAGGTGCATGAGCGCGGTCTCATCCAGCGGCATTTTCTTCTTCCGCGCGACCATGGCGAAGATCTTCAGGAAGTTTTCCTGTGACGGACCGTCGATCTTGATCTTGAAGAAGATCCGGCGAAGGGCCGCGCCGTCAAAGATCTGGTTCGGGTGGAAGTTGGTCGAGAAGATCACCAGCGTGTCGAACGGCACGGTAAATTTCTCGCCCGATTGCAGCGCGAGGATGTCGCGGCTTTCTTCCAGTGGCACGATCCAGCGGTTGACGATTTTCTGCGGCGGTTCCGCCTGACGGCCAAGGTCGTCGATGATGAAGATGCCGCCGGTCGCTTTCAGCTGCAGCGGCGCCTGGTAGGTGCGGGCCGTCGGGTTGTAGTTCAGGTCCAGCATGTCGAGCGACAGTTCGCCCCCGGTGATCACCGAGGGACGCTCGCAATAGACATAGCGGTTGTCGAAGCGGTTCGACGTGCGGCGCAGGGAGTTCGGGTCGTCGACCGCGGCCTCGGCGGCGGAGTGGACGATCGGGTCGTAGACCGAAATGATCTGGCCGGAGTATTCGATTGCGCGGGGGACATAGACCTTGTCACCAAGCGCCGCGCGGATGCCGTGGCTGATCGAGGATTTGCCGTTGCCGGGCGGGCCGTAAAGCAGGATCGACCGGCCCGAGGTGACGGCCGGGCCAAGGTTGTCGATCAGGTCCGGCGGCAGGATCAGGTGGCCCATTCCCGACAGAAGCTGTTCCTTGTTCAGCTTGATGTCGCGCACTGACTGGCGCTTGATCTGGATCTGGTACTGGTCCAGCGGGACCGGCATCGCGCCATAGTATTCCGACTGCGACAGGGCATCCAGCGCGCGGGCCTTGCCGGCATCGGTCAGCTCGTAGCCCATCTCGTTGCCCGCTGTCGCGTGCATCGTGCCGGTCGCGGTGACCAGCTTCTGCGTGCGGGCAAGATCGACAAGTTCCTGTGTCAGCGGCACCGGCAAGCAGATCACCTTCGACAGCGCGGTGACCTGGTCCTGGTTGGTGCGGAACATCGACTTCAACAGGATGTCACGCATCATGATGACTGACAGGCCGGTATCCGCCAGCGACTTTGGCGATGACGGCGGTGTAACGTTCGACACCGGGGCTTCAGCGTTCATTCAACAAGCTCCGTGGACAATCTCGGCGGTTTGCGTTGATTTGAGTCGTAAACGTGACTTGTGTCAGACTTGCGGCCAGATGGCGGCAAGAAGATAGAAGATCATCATCCCGGACAGGGCAAGGCCAAAGGGAACCATCCGCCAGCGTTTCCAGCCTTCCCAGTCAGGTCCCATGCGGCGGACAATCGGAATCTGCCGCAGGATCTGGTGCAGGACCGTGGCGCCAATCATCGAGACCAGGACGATTTGCAACGCGAACCCGATGTCCGCGCCGACGAACATCGGCGAGATCGCGGCGGCATACTTTGCGTCGCCTCCGGGAAAACTCAGGAACGTGAAGGCAAGATAGCCGATCAGGAAACCGATCGCCATGATCGCAAAACCCCAGACCCAGGCCGTCCAGGTTGGCACGGCAAGCCAGCCCAGAAGCGGCCAAAGAGCCGCAACCGCCAGCACGGCCTTGTTCGGGATCTTCAAACGCTTCAGGTCGCTGAGGGAGGCCCAGATCGCCAAAGGCAAAGCTGGAACCAGAAGGATCAATGCGCCGGTGGGTGTGATCATCAGAGCTGCACGTTCGCGTCAAGGGCTTCAAGGCTGCGGACTGCGGCTTCGAAATGCTGAGGATGTGTATCCACCGCCTGCTGCATCAGACCCTTTCCGGTCGTGACGTCACCCTGCTTTACCGCGGCCAGACCCATCGAGTACAGAAGTTCAGCACGCTCGGTCTGGGTCATCCGGACCACCGGAAGGTCGTATTTGCGCTGCGCCGCGCGGGAAAGAACCAGATTGTTCTTCGCGGTGAAAAGCGCCGGATCATAGGTCAGCGCCTCGGCGAACAGCTTTTCGGCCCCCGGCCCATCGCCGCGGGTCAGCTTGGAATAGCCCCAGTTGTTCAGAACGCCGGCCGGGGTCGTGGTCAGCCCGGTGGCAATTTCATAGAAGCTGTCGGCCTTCTTCCAATTCTTGTCAGAGTCCGCCACCATGGCCTCGATCCGGTATCGATCAAAGGTCTCATGTGTCGGAGGGATCTGGTTCAGCTCGGTCTTGGCTGCATCCCACTGGTTCGACCGGATCAGCGCGTCCGCCAGCATCACGCGGTCTTCCGGCGTGTTTTCAGGATGCAGCGTAACCTCGCGCCAGATCTGCGCCGCTTCGGTCGGCTTCTGGGCCCGCACCAGCGACTTGGCCAGACCGCGTTTGAGATCAACACGTTCGGGGTTGTCCTCGATGGTCCGGATGAAATAGGCCACCGCCTCGTTCGGGTCAGCCGAGGACAGCATCACGTCATTCAGATTGGATTCATCGATGACGTTGACGTCCTTCAGGGCCCGTTCCACCTGCTCGTCCGAGCTTGGCTGACATGCCGACAAGACAAATGCGCTGCCGAGGCACAGCGCAACAAAACCAGGGTGGCGCATGTTAAGCGTCCTTTTTTCTGACTGCCCGTTAGTCTGACTGTTCGAGGGTCCCGTCCGCTAAAGCTCGGTAAGAAGCACGTATTTGCCTTTTTCCTGCCGGACGAGGCGGAACCCGCCTTCTTGTTGTTCTTCTGTGCCATCATACACACTCGCCTCGCTTTGGGCGATAGCGAGCTTCAGATTTTCGCGGATCGAGTCTGTTTGGCCACTATCTTGCGCAAAGGCGCGCTGGAACACGACACGGGCTTCGCCGTAATTGCCGCGTTCCATCAGGACCACGCCAAGGTTGTTCATGGCCGGCACGAAGGTCGAGTCAACCTCAAGCGCCCGCCGCAGCATCTTTTCGGCCTGGCCAAGCCGGCCAAGTGCCAGGTTAGCCGATCCGATGGCCGACAGCGTGTCCACGGTCACGCCATCCTCGCCGGCTGACCGGTAATAGGCCTTGAGTGCAAGGTCGTATTCCTGCGCTTCCATCAGCCGGTGGCCCACGATCAGCCCGTCGACGGCTTCGCCGCGCGTGTCAACGCCATAGGGGGAATTGCGCGATACCCCCCCAGCGGGAACGCAGGCTGAAATGGCCATGGTCAACGCGACAAGCAGGAACACTGGAAGGCGCACGGAACCTCTAAACTGCCGCAGGACTTTTGCCGTCGTCAGCCCCCGGGACGCATGTTCATCAGCATTGTCACGATGCCGTGGACAGAAGGCCCAATCAGGATGACAAGCAAGGGCGGAACTGTAAACAGCATTGTGCCCAGCGTCAGTTTGGTCGGCAGCATATTTGCCTTTTCCTCGGCCCGCATGATGCGTTTGTCCCGCATGTCCGCCGAATAGACCCGCAGCGCTTCGGCGATCGATGTCCCGAAGGTTGCGGACTGAACCAGCGTGGTGACAAACGACGCAACGTCCGGCACGCCAACCCGTTCTGCCATGTCCTTCAGAACCGAGACCCGTTCCTTGCCAGCCTTCACCTCTTGCGCCACCATGTCGAACTCTTCGGCAAGGGCCGGATAGCCGGAACGGCTTTCCTTGCCGACACGGATGATGGACTGGTCCAGGGATTGTCCGGCTTCGACGCAGACCAGCATCAGGTCCAGCGCATCCGGAAATCCCTGAATGATCTCGGTCTGCCGCTGCTTCAGGCGGCGGTCCACCCAGTACTTGGGCAGGTAGTACCCGATGGCGCAGGGCAGCAGTGTCAGCGACAGGATACCGTTTGTGCTCAGATCGCCGTTGATCGACTGGACGAGTGCCAGGATCATCCCGAAAACCAGGCAGACGATTGCCAGCAGGAACTGCATGGCATGATACATCCGGACCGAGTTCTTCGATGTGTAGCCCGCCCGCAGCATGCGCAGCTTCGCGGCTGACATTTCCTCTTTTTGCTGCGGTTCCAGAAACTTGGCGAAACGCTCAAGCTTGTCGACCTTCTCGGTCCGGCGCAGCGCCCGCTTCTTGTCGGGTTCGCCAATATTTGGCTGGCTGTCCTTCAGCTCGCGAAACCGGTCGCGCCGCCGCTTCATGACGGTCGGCAGGGCGATCAGGATCAGAAGCATCCCAAGCAGGCCAACCGCCAGCAGCGGGCCCATCGGGCCAAGGGTTTCGGTCAGCCAAGCGTTGATGCTGGAGAACGGGTTCATGTTCGCCTCAAACCTTGATGTTGGTCATCACCTTCATGAAGATGATGTTGATGATCAGGAAAACGAGCACGAAGAGTGCCGCAGGGATGAAAGCGGGCGTTTCGCGCACGCTGTCATAGTAGTCCGGCTTGATGACGATGATCATCAAAAGCGCCGCGATCGGAAACATCGACAGGAACATTCCGGACCACTTCGCCTCGGCGGTGATGGCTTTGACCCGGCGGAACAGCTTGAAGCGCGCACGGATCACCTTGGACAGCCCGTCCAGGATTTCGGCAAGGTTGCCGCCCGATTGCTGCTGGATCGAAACCGCGACCGAAAGAAACCGCAAATCCTGGCTGTCCATCCGTTCGGCGAAGGCCTTGAGCGATTCAGTGACCTCACGGCCATATGCGGCCTCGTCGGCGATGACACCGAACTCTGACCCAAGGGGATCTGGCACCTCTTTCGCAACAATGCCGATCGCAGCCGAGAACGGATGCCCGACGCGCAAGGAGCGCACCATCAGTTCGATGGCGTCTGGCAATTGCTCTTCCAGAAGCTCCATGCGCTGCTTGGCCTTGCGGTGAACCCAAGTATAGACGCCGCCGATCCCCATCACCACGCCGAGGATGATCCTGATGGCCAGATCGGCCCCGGTGAAAATTGACAGCAGCAGGAAGGCAATCACGGATACCAGACCCATGATCCCGATCAGAGCCTGCGGCGAAAAGGCGATATTGGCCCGCTGGGCTTTCTTTGCCAGCATGGAATACAGCGGAATGCTTTTGGCGTTCAGGTGCTGGTTCATCTCCTTGCGAAGCTGTTCCAGAACCTGTTCGCGGTTGGCGTTCTTCTCAAGTAGCGTCAGCCGGCGGCTGAGGCGGTTGTTCAGGCTGATCGATTTGCCGAAGACCGTCAGATAGATGCCTTCGACGATCACCACGACGGCGACAAAGATCAGAATGTAGATCAGGGGTGCGGCGCTGATTTCCATATCGGTGCTCAGATCGTCGGTTCATAGATCGAGGCAGGCAGGTCAAATCCCCACTGGCGGAAGCGGTCGGAATAGGACGACCGGATGCCGGTGGCGTTGAACCGCCCGATGATGCGGCCCGACGACTCGATCCCGAGGCGTTCGAAACGGAAAACTTCCTGCATCGAGATGACCTCGCCCTCCATGCCGGTAATCTCGGTGATCGAGGTCATGCGGCGGGTCCCGTCCTGCAAGCGGCTGGCTTGCACGATAAGGTTGACGGCCGACGCCACCTGACTGCGAACTGCTTTCAGGGGCATCTCTATCCCGGCCATTGCGACCATGTTTTCCAGACGGCTGATCGCATCGCGCGGGTTGTTGGCGTGGATCGTGGTCATCGACCCGTCGTGACCGGTGTTCATCGCCTGCAGCATGTCGATGACCTCTTCGCCCCGGGTTTCCCCGACGATGATCCGATCCGGACGCATCCGAAGTGCGTTGCGCAGGCAGTCGCGCTGGGTGACGGCACCCTTGCCTTCGACGTTGGCCGGGCGGATTTCCATCCGGCCGACATGGACCTGCTGGAGCTGCAATTCGGCGGTGTCCTCGATCGTCAGCACGCGTTCATGGTTGTCGATGAACGAAGACAGCGCGTTCAGGGTGGTGGTCTTGCCCGAGCCGGTACCGCCGGAGACGATGATGTTCAGCCGGCAGGACACGGCGGCCTGAAGATAGGCGGCCATCTCGTCGGTAAAGGCGCCGAAGGTGACCAGATCCTGGATCCTCAGCTTGTCCTTCTTGAATTTCCGGATCGACACCAGCGAGCCGTCCACCGCGATTGGCGGAATCATGCAGTTGAAACGGCTGCCATCGCCCAGACGGGCGTCGCAATAGGGGTTGGATTCGTCAACCCGCCGGCCCACCGCAGACACGATCTTGTCGATGATGCGCAGAAGGTGGCGTTCGTCGCGGAAGGTGACGTCAGAAAGCTCCAGCTTGCCGGCGCGTTCGACGAAGATGCGCTTCGGCCCGTTTACCAGAATGTCGTTGATCGTATCGTCCTTCAGAAGCGGCTCCAGCGGGCCAAGGCCCATCACCTCGTCATACAGCTCCTGGTTCAGCGCGATACGGTCGTCCTTGTTCAGCGCGACCGACATCTCGTCCAGCGCTTCCGAGGCAAGCGACGCGATTTCCTGCTTGAGGTTCTGCTCGGTCGCCGATTCCAGCGCGGACAGATTGAGGTCCTCCAGCAACCGCCGGTGAATTGTCACTTTCAGTTCCGTCAGGCGTTCCTTGCGCTTCTTTTCGCGATCCGCGGCCATCGCTTCGGCTGCGGCCTTCTGCGAAACCGGGCCGGGTGACTTGCTGGCAAGTCCGGGCTTTTCCACGGCAGCCGTCGTGGCCGCAGCGGGCGCACCTGGACGCGGCGGGGTCGATGTCTTGGAGAAGCGGCTAAACACGGTTCATTCCCCTCTGGATCGGACCCCGAGACACGGGCCCACCTTGGATCAAGCCCTTGCGGACTCTGAAACTTTATTAAGTTCATACAAAGACTTGGCAAGCTTCTGCAGTTCTTTGCGGAGCGGATTCTTCGCGGCGTTTTCGGCAATGGGCAGGCCGTGGTCGTTGGCTTGCGTCACCTGTTCTCCGCCATCGGGCAACTGCACTTCGATGTCGATGTCCAGGCTTTCGGCCATCCGCTTGACGCGGGCCTTGGCCGAAAGGTCGGTGAATTTGGGCGCGCGATTCAGGACATAGCGCACCTTGTCATGCGGCAACGCCTCGGCTTTGAGCGCGCGGATGAAGCGCAGGATGTTCTGGGCCGACCGCAGGTCAAGCTCCAACAGCGCAAAATAGACATGCGCGCGTTGCAGAACCGCTTCCGTCCAGGCGACCACGGTTGACGGCATGTCGACGATCACGAAGTCGAAGTTCACCTGCGCCGTATCCAGGATGCGGCCGATATCCTCGGCCGTCACCATTTCCAGCGGCAACATGTCCGACGGCGCGGTAAAGACATGCAACTTTTCGTTGAAGGTCAGCATCGACTTGATCAGACTGTCGCTGTCAAGCGCACCGGTGTCCGTGAGGATTTCGAGAACCGCTTCCTTGCGGGGAAGGTCGAGATAGGTCGCGATGGCGCCGAACTGCAAGTCCAAGTCGATGATGCAAACGCGCACGCCTTCGGTGTCGGGAAGGTTGCACAACTCCCACGCCAGGTTCGCGGCAAAGGTGGACGCGCCGACACCGCCAGCCATGCCGTGCACCGGGAGGATCACGCCGTTCCGGTCACCCTTTGGCCGTGTGACGCCGGTGAAAGCACCGGTTTCGGGATCATAGCCTTCCGGCATGACGAGGCTTGGCTTGCGCAAGCGCTCGATCGCCTCGTGCAGCGCGCCTTCGGGCAGGGGGTAGGGCACGAAATCATCAGCGCCCAGCTTCTGCATCTGGTAAAGCACCGACGGGCTGACCTGGTTGGCGATCAGCAGGACCTTGATCTTCTTGGCCTTGGCCGCCTTGATCACATCGTTCATCTTCGACAGTTCGCTTTCGTCCTCGCTGTCGACGGCGATGGCGACGAACTGCATGCCCGAACTGTCGGGCTGCTTCAGGAAGACCAGCGCATCCTCGAAGTTGAGGTCGCCCCAAGCTTCACCCAGCTCTTGCTCCATGTCGTCGATCAGAAGATCGAACCGCTGCACATCCCGCGAGATGGTGCAGGCCAGAATCGGCGCGGGGTCGCTTTGAACGGTTGGTTTACTCGTCATCTTGCCTTGCGTCCTTTGAGCACGGGGGCAGAAAACTGCCGGACCGTAAGAGAATCATGGCGCGATTGTAGTCGGCCACGCTCGGTCAGACACCCAGAAACCCCCGGGCTTGTGTCGTCCCGTCAACCTTGGGCAGGAATGGTGGCGATAATTGGGCTAAAAGGGCCTGTTTCTGGGATTTCGCCACGATATGGAAACGAAAAGGCCGGGCACGCTGCCCGGCCTTTCCACAGCTTTCGAAGGCGGTATCAGGTCCCGGAGCCCACTTCCGTCTGGGTGCCGGAGATCGTCTCGGCGGCGCGGGTCGCGCTGCCGACATAGTCGCGCCAGATGATCTCGGCGTATTTTCCGTTCAGCACCAGCGGATGCGCTGCGACAAAACCCGACACTTCGGTCACCGTCCGGCGGTTGCGCATTTCCGGTTCGGTGGTCTGGATGATCGGCTGCGACTTGCCGAAGCTGACGACCGCTTCCAGTCGCGACTTGGAGATGCCAAGCGACGAGAGGTAAGCGACGGCTGCCTGGGCACGGCGCAGGCCGAGCCTCTGGTTGTATCCGGCCGAACCCACAAGGTCGGTATGGCCGAAGACCTTGAAGCGAACTTCCGGGAACTGGCGGATGAAGTCCGCCTGCTTTTTCAGGATCGCCCGGGATTCGTCCGACAGCTGAGCACTGTCGAACTCGAAGTTGATCGTATTGGGAACCTCGGCGGCAAAACGCTGGGCCAGGGCGACCGTGTAGCTGATCTGACCCGTCTGGATCAGGGTATTGTTCATGGTCGAGTTGCCGAACTCGCCCTTGTCCACGTCGGCGCCAAGCTCTGTGTTGAAGCTTCTGGCGGATTCACCGCAGGCCGTCAGCGCAAGGAGTGCCGAGGCGGCAAGCAGCTTGGGAAGCATACCGTTCATCGTCTTACTCCATCACATAGCCGTAGGAGGTGCTGAAATCCTGCCGGGCGACTTCTGCAGCCGCGCCTGAGGTCCTGCTGGTCGCGACCTTGCCAAACAGGAAGAGTTCGCGTTCGGTTGGGATCTGGATCCGGTCGGTCGGCATCGCCAGCGCCTCACCGGAGACCGGGGTCACCAGATGCGGCGTGATGATGATCACCAGTTCGGTCTGCGCGCGCTGATAGTCGGCGCTGCGGAACAGGGCCCCCAGAACCGGCACGTCACCAATCCATGGCACCTGGGTGCTGGTATTCTGGAAGTCGTCCTGCAGAAGACCCGCGATCGCGAAGCTTTGGCCGTCGCGCATCTCGACTGTGGTCGAGGTTTCGCGGCGTTTGAAGCCTTCGATGCTTAGATCGCCTTGCGTGAAGGAAATCGTCGGGTCGATGGACGAAACAGCGGCCGTCATCGTCAGGTTGATGATGTCGCCATCCACGACCACCGGGGTAAAGCCCAGTTCGACGCCGAAAGGCTTGAACTCGACCGTGATGGTAGAGCCGCCGCCTTCGTTGTTGTTCTGCGCCACCGGGATCGGGTATTCACCACCGGCAAGGAATTTGGCTTCCTGACCAGAAAGCGCGATCAGGTTCGGTTCCGCCAGCGTGCGGATCATGCCTTTGGTTTCCAGCGCTTCCAGCAGGACGTCGAATTCGAAATCTCCGACGCCGAAGGAAAGACCGATACCGCCGAAGGCGCCGGCCACACCGCCGCCACCGCCTGCAATCAGCGTGCCATCCGTCCCGGTACCTGAGACATTCAGCGAGCCGCCCAGTGCCTTGCCGACCGACCGCTGCATTTCGGCGAAGCGGACTTTCAGCATGACCTGCTGCGTGCCGCCAACCACCATCAGGTTCGACACCCGATCCGGAGCGTAGCGGTTTGCCAGGTCCAGCGCCCGGTCAAGCTTGGCGGTCGAAGACACCTGGCCCGACAGCACGATGCCATCGTTCGCGGTGCGGACTTCGATCTGCTCGCCCGGAAGGATCTGCTGCAGACGTTCCTTGAACTCGGCCACGTCGGGCGTGACATGCACGTCGACGTTCGAGATCAGTTGCCCGTCCGGCGACAGAAGCGTGAGCGTTGTGCGCCCCGGCGCCTTGCCAAGAACGTAGATGGACTTGTCGGACAGCGTCGAGATGTCGGCGATGCCCGGATTCGCAATCGAAAGTTCCGCGAAGGGAACTTCGCTTTCGACAACAACGGCCCGATTCATCGGAACGTTGAGCGCACCGGAGGCCTGGCCCTGCATCACGCGCAGCACTTCGGCGGAAACCGGCGTCAGGGCGGTGGATGCAAGAATTGCACCCATGTAGCCCGCAACTAGGAGTCGTTTCATGTTCATGTGATCTGCCCTTTCGACCACGCCTCGGTAGGGTCTTAGCTGCCCTTAACTCAGGCACGATGCAGGAGCCGCGGTTTACTTTCAATAATCAAACGGTTGGAAGGATTTCTTGATGTGGATAACTTGCAACACGTCGCAACGGGTTGAACAAAGCAAGGGGCGCGGCCCCATATCCTGTGGCCGCGCCCCAAAGCTGTGCCTGCGCCGGATCAGTTCGTGCAGGGGATGACCGTCTCGATCACTTCGGTGCCTTTGCGCTCTTTGCGCTTGCAGACCTCTTCTTCGATCACCGGGGCTATGACCACTTCTTCTTCGACAATGCCAAGCAGCGCATTGGTGTCGACCTCGATGCTTTCTGCCGCGACCCCTTGATCCTCACCAACCAGCGACATGGTCAGCCGGCCGGTTGCCTGGGCCTGGGTCAGTCGGGCAACCTTTTCAGGGGTCACCGCGACCGTGATCGTACCGGCAGCGGCCCCACTTGTGGCTTGCCCTTCGTTGAACGCGTCGTCCACGGCGATGATCTGCATCGAGCTTTCGATGAGGCGGGTCTGCTCGACCCCATTGATCGAGCCGGTCCAGTAGATGTCGATCAGGTCATCCGGCTGCACGAATCCGGCGACGCCCGAGGCCACGCCGACCGTGATCTGGAAGGCCCGCATGCCCGGTGCCAGTTTGGCGGTCAGTCCGGCAAGTTCGCCGGGTTCGGTCACGCGGCTGGCCAGCACCGGCTCGAACGCCTCGGTTGCGCGCATGATGTAGCGCGGCCCGTCGGCATCCTCGGGGAAAAGCAGGGCGGGGTCGCTGAAGATCGTTTCCGGCAGCGCCTGCTCTGGCCAGTAGATCAACTGGACATCCTCGGGTGTGAGGGCGTCGCCGTACTTCAGCTGCTTGTTGAAAACATAGACCTCGACCAGCTTGCCGGCCTTGGCATTGAATGCGCGCTCTTGCTGCAAAAGTGCGTCGGTCTGGGCGATGTAGTCCTGGATCATGTAGACGGCTGCGCCAGCAAGCGCCATGCCGAGGACGAGGACCAATCCGAATACCGCTCTCATGTACTACCTCTGGGTGATCTTGTTCGTGCTTGGGGTGTGACGTCGTTCTAGCGGCAGATCGAACCTGCTTCAAGCCGATGGCCGGAAGTCCGCCAGGCAAACGCGCAGCTTTGTGCCGCTAGTTGAGGAAACCGGAATACACCGTGACCGTTTCCCCGATGTACTTGGCCATGTCCACGATCGCGGTCTGGATCGGCGGCATCACGATGGCAGCAAAGACAACGACCCCGGCCGTCAGCACGACCCAGTCGACGGTCACTGCGCCGGTCTCGTCATTCAGGAAGTCAGTGCCGTTCATTCCTGGTCTCCGTAGCGGTGTCGGATGATTACGTTGCCAAACAGATTTGCTGCGGATTGCGGCAAAACTTTAGCCGATATCAGACAAATCGTGGCCTGTGGCACAGAAACCGGGGTGGACCCTTGGCCTCTGCCGCGCGCAAAGCAAAAGGCCGCGTCCATAGGACGCGGCCCTTCCGTAGTGACTGACAGGGTCAGATCACGGAGTGTCGGCGGCCTTCATCTTCGAGCCGGCTTCGGAAACTTCCGCGCCGATGTCCGAAGCGAGGTTCTTGATTGCCGGCTGAACGAAGGTGAAGACAACGAGGCCCAGGCCGACGACAGCGGCGGTCAGAACCACCCAGTCAACGGTCACAGCACCGGTTTCGTCGTTCAGGAAAGCGGAGAAATTGGTCATTGGGTAGTCCTTTCAGGGGTTTGCTTCTATCACTCAACCGCCCCGGCTTTTCGTCCACTTCTGGTCGGTGCCGTTCGGTATGACGCTATAAAGCCTTTCAATCGTGGCATCAGTTTGGAAGACCTTGCGCCTTTTTCCAAGAATCGTCGGTGGAGTGAAAAAACACATCAAGTAACTGAAAATAAACAGAAGATTTATTCACGCTTTATTGATTTACCTAAGGTAGAGCGTGGTTTTTCGGTCAATTCTGGCGGAATTGCCATGATTCAGCTTTGAAAATGCTGGCCCGGACGCACGGAACCTGCGATTCTCCGGACAAAACAACAAGACGGGCAGGCACCCACCCATGCGGTTCATCATTCAGTCGGTCGCTGTGATTCTTTGCGCGACGGCCCCCTGGGCCTTGCAGGCGGACGAAACCAGCTTCAAGCGGGTCAAGGTGGGCGACAGCCTGCCGGGCAAGCGAATCACCGTGCAGATCGACCCGGCCGAGCAGGCACGCTTTCTGGCGGCGCTGCCCAAGGTCGATCCGGATGGGGTGGATGTTCCCGTGCCGGAACCAAAGAAAGAAAAGGCCGACCGCGACGGCCGGTCCGATCCGGGCCCGGCGCCCGCGTCATCCTATGCCTGGTTCTGGGATTCGGTTCCCCCCGGCATCGGTGATGTCTCGGGCAGGTTCGATTCGGCGCTGGCGGCGTTGTCGCAGGGGCCTGACGGATCTGCAGTCCGTGCGCCCCGCATGCAGCACATGCAAGAAGTGGCCGACGAGTTCGGCACCGAGATTCTGAAGGCCACGCTGGATACGAATGTATCGCCGGCGCTGGTCCTTGCGGTGATCGGCATCGAAAGTGCGGGCCAGGCGGATGTGGTCAGCCACGCCGGCGCGGTCGGGCTGATGCAGTTGATCCCGGCCACCGCGGAACGCTTCGGGGTCACGGATTCGACCGACCCGGTGCAGAACATCAAGGGCGGGGTCGCTTACCTCGACTGGCTTCTGAACGAGTTCGACAATGACCCCTTGATGGTGTTGGCCGCCTATAACGCCGGGGAAGGTGCGGTCCGCGCCAACCAGGGCGTGCCGCCCTACGCCGAGACGCGGGACTATGTACCGAAGGTGCTGGCCGCCTGGCAGGTGGCGCAAGGCCTGTGTCTCAGCCCGCCGATGCTGGTGACCGATCCTTGCGTCTTCAGGGTGATTGCGGCCGGCGGCTGAGCCGGCGCTCTTCAAGCCTGACGGCTTTCATCGCTGGGCCGGGCCTCAGCGAAGACGGCCGTCAGGCCGGATGAGCGGCCCGAAGCGCGGCCCGAAGCGTGGGCAGGGTCAGCCGAGGATTGTCGCCTCTGTCGCCGCGCGAAGCCGCGCTTCGGTCACGCCGGGCGCGCAATCCACCAGCTTCAGACCCCCTGGCACGACATCCAGCACACCAAGGTTGGTGATGATCCGGTTGACCACGCCCTTGCCGGTCAGCGGCAGGGTGCAGTCGCGCAGCACCTTCGATTCGCCGTGCTTCGAGGTGTGGTCCATCACCACCACCACCCGGCCCACGCCCGCAACCAGATCCATCGCGCCGCCCATGCCCTTGACCAGCTTGCCGGGGATCATCCAGTTCGCAAGATCGCCGCGTTCGCTGACCTCCATCCCGCCAAGGATGGCCATGGCGATCTTGCCGCCCCGGATCATGGCAAAGGATTGCGCGGAATCAAAATAGGCGGTCTGCGGCAGTTCGGTGATCGTCTGTTTGCCGGCATTGATCAGGTCGGGATCTTCTTCGCCGTCAAAGGGGAAAGGCCCCATGCCAAGCATGCCGTTTTCCGATTGCAGCGTCACGTTCATCCCCGCCGGGATGTAGTTCGCCACCAGCGTCGGAATGCCGATGCCAAGGTTCACATACATGCCGTCGCGCAGTTCCTGTGCTGCACGCGCCGCCATGCCGTCGCGGTCCCAGCCGGTCACGTCGGTCATTCCGCACTCTCCCGCTTGCGCACGGTGCGCTGTTCGATCCGCTTTTCGTGGTGTCCCGCAAGGATGCGGTGAACATAGATGCCGGGCAGGTGGATCGTGTCCGGGTCAAGTGACCCAAGCGGCACGATCTCTTCGACCTCTACCACGCAGGTCTTGCCACAAGTTGCCGCAGGCACGTTGAAATTCCGGGCGGTCTTGCGGAAGACAAGGTTGCCCGAGGGGTCTGCCTTCCAGGCCTTCACGATCGCAAGGTCGGCCACCAGCCCGCGTTCAAGGACGTAGGTCTTGCCGTCGAAGTCGTGCAGTTCCTTGCCGTCGGCGATCACCGTGCCGACGCCAGTGGCGGTGTAGAACCCCGGAATCCCGGCACCCCCGGCCCGCATCCGTTCGGCCAGCGTGCCTTGCGGGTTGAACTCCAGCTCCAGCTCGCCCGACAGATACTGGCGCATGAATTCCGCGTTCTCGCCGACATAGGACGAGATCATCTTCTTCACCTGCCGGGTTTCCAGAAGCTTCCCCAGACCGAAGCCGTCCACGCCCGCGTTGTTCGAGGCAACGGTCAGCCCCTTCACTCCGCTGTCGCAGATCGCGGCGATCAGCAGCTCGGGGATGCCGCACAGCCCGAAACCTCCGGCTGCGATCAGCATTCCGTCCGTCAGCAGCCCGTCAAGCGCCGCCGCGGCCGTCGGATAGACCTTGTTCATCGCACTCCCCCGCAAACATTCTGGACCATAAGGGTAAGGCTTGCGGGAGGAGTCAATTGCCGCAATGCGGCATCACTGGGCGAAAACCGCCCCGGGAGCGCCATCGACCAGCAGGACCAGCCGGCCCTCGGCGTCGATGTCAAAGCCGCTGACCCGCGAGAGACGGTCGGTGAAGGCGGCTTCAAGCTGCATGAGCGGCTCTTCGCAGGCCATCATCGTCATGCCGCCGGGCATCAGCGACAGGCCCTCGCCGGTCAGGGTCAGCCCGCCGGTATAGCGGTTGCAGCCGCCTTTGCCGAAGATGCTGTCGCCGCTGGTTTCGAACGTCACCTCGGCGCCTTCGGGCAAAGGCGTTCCCGGCAGGTCGACAAGCCGCCAGACCCCGGCCAGAAGCGTGCGCGGGTCACCGCCGCAGCCGTCCAGTGGCTGGCCTTCCAGCGCAAGGTTGACCTGAAAGGGATGCGGCATCCCGGTCATCGTGTCGCGGCAAAGGGCATCGATGAGCGTTACCACCAGCCCCTCACCACTGTCAAAGACGGTGCCGGCGTCGGTCTGGGTCGCGGCGGGCAGCGCAAGGTCGGCCTTGGTGCCATCCTGACCGGAATAGACCAGACCCTGATGCGTCAGCGTCAACACCCATCCGGGTTCGTTGCCGCGCGCGACAAAGGGCAGGGTCGCGGCGATCACAGGCAGGCATTCCGGCAGATCGGCGCCGTCCAGCGTGACCATGGCGCGGTTGCCTTTCGACCAGAAACTGGTGCCTGCGCCATCGGCGAACTTCGCGCCCGAAGCGGTCACCTCCGGAGCCAGATCCAGAAGGCGCCCACCGACCCGAAGCCGCAAGCTGTCGCCGGAAAAGCCGACGTCGACCGTCTTGTCGCCGCACAGCATGGTTCCGGCAAAGCCAAGCGACACATGCCGGTTGAGGTTGATCGCCCCCAGATCGACGGCACCGTCGCCTTCGGGCACGGCGACTGCTTCGCTGACCCAGACCTGCTGGCCGCCTGAAAAGACCGCCGCGCGCAGGGTCATGGGCATCGTGTCTTCGGTTGTCAGCGTGAAGGGCAGGGGAACCTGGCCCTCGGGCGTCACGCGCAGCTCGACCGGGGTCCCGAACAGGCTGGAGGCCACGACCAGAAGCTCGGCTCCGGGGGGCAGGGCGATCCGTTCCATATAGGACACCGACCCGCTGATGTCGCGGGCAAGCGCCCCGCCGCCCATGCCAACGGAAAGCAGCAGAAATGCAAGGAATATGCGGGACATAGAGGCCTCCAACGGTTGTCATCATCAGGCTTTAGCGCCCGTCCGTGTCAGGATGGACAGGATGTGTGACAGCGTCAATGCGGGTTTCCCGGACAAAGCGGCCTTTCGCATGCGGCAGAACAGATCCGCCCGCCGCCACCCCGCCGGGCATGTCCCGCCATTTGTTGTGCGCTGACCCTTTCGGCCCCCGACAAAGCCGCTATGATCACCGCGCCCGCACTGCCGGGCCCGCGTGGTGGAACGGTAGACACAGGGGACTTAAAATCCCTCGGCTGCAAGGCCTTGCCGGTTCAAGTCCGGCCGCGGGCACCAGCAATGCACATTCTGCGCCTGAAGCTAGGTTCGCAGGGCAAGGCCTGCCGGCATGACCATGCCCGAACCTGTTCGGCACAGCAGGTTGCGCCCGCTGTTCTACACGTCCAGCTCTTCCACAAACCGCGCGTTCTCCTGGATGTACTGAAACCGCAGTTCGGGCTTCTTGCCCATCAGGCGCTCCACCAGATCCGAAGTATCCCCCGGTTCATCCTCGTCGATGGTCACCCGGATCAGCTTTCGCGTCGCGGGGTTCATCGTGGTGTCCTTCAGGTCCTTGGCGTCCATCTCTCCCAGCCCCTTGAAGCGCTGGACGTCGATTTTCCCCTTTCCTCCCAAACCCTTGGCCAGCCAGGTCTCTTTCTCGGCATCATCCGCCACATACAGCCGGCGGGCTCCTTGCGTCAGGCGATACAAGGGCGGGCAGGCGAGGTAGAGGTGGCCCTTGTCGATCAGCGGGCGCATCTGGGTGAAGAAGAAGGTCATCAGCAGCGACGCGATATGCGCGCCGTCAACGTCGGCGTCGGTCATGATGATGATCTTTTCATAGCGCAAGTCATCGACGTTGAAGCGGCTGCCCATCTGGACGCCCAATGCCTCGCAGATATCGCGGATCTCGGAGTTTTCGTTCAGTTTGGCCGAGGCGGCGCCAAGGACGTTCAGGATCTTGCCCTTGAGGGGAAGAAGCGCCTGCGTCTCGCGGCTGCGCGCACCTTTGGCGGAACCTCCCGCGCTGTCGCCCTCGACGATGAACAGTTCGGTCCCCTCGCGGGTCTTGGAGGAGCAATCAGTCAGCTTGCCCGGAAGGCGCAGCTTTTTGGTGGCGGTCTTGCGCTGAGTTTCCTTTTCCTCACGCCGGCGCAGGCGTTCTTCGGCGCGCAGGACAAGGAAGTCGAGGATGGCGCCTGCGGATTTCGGGTCGGCGGCAAGCCAGGTGTCGAAATGGTCGCGGACGGCGTTTTCGACCCATTTCGCGGCTTCCTCGGTCGAGAGCCGGTCCTTGGTCTGGCCGACGAAGCTGGGCTCGCGGATGAAGACCGACAAAAGCGCGCAGCCGCCGGTGAGAAGGTCGTCACGGGTGATGAGGTCGGCTTTGCGGTTCTTCACCCTCTCGCCATAGGCGCGGAAGCCTTTCAGGGTGGCGGCCCAGAACCCGGCTTCATGCGTGCCGCCTTCGGGGGTGGGGACGGTGTTGCA
This sequence comes from Rhodobacterales bacterium, assembly GCA_031441285.1. Taxonomy (GTDB): domain Bacteria; phylum Pseudomonadota; class Alphaproteobacteria; order Rhodobacterales; family Rhodobacteraceae; genus Tabrizicola. Next base: position 3,356 of record JANOER010000166.1, on the reverse strand, counting down.
GTAGGAATGCAGGAACCCGTCCTGCGCCGGGGTCCAGTTGATCGCCCATTCGACCGAGCCGGGGATCTGGTATTTCTCCTCGAAGCTGACGCGGCCGGCGAAGGGGCGTTCGGCGTAGGTGGTGATCTTCGACAGGGTGTCGGAGAGGTATTGGGCAAGGCCGCCAGGGAAGTGGAAGGTGGCCTCTTGCGGGGTGTCGCCATCGGGGAGGGCAGATTTCCAGCGGATTTCCACGCCCGAGAAGAGGTAGGCCTTGGAGCGGGCGAGTTTGTAAAGCCGGGCGGGTTTCAAGGTCTGGTGGCCGAAAATCTCGGGGTCGGGGTGGAAGGTGACGGTGGTGCCGCGCCGGTTCTGGACCGGGCCAAGCTTCTGGATCGGGCCTTTCGGGATGCCGCGCGAGAAGGATTGTTCGTACAACTCCTTGTTCAGGGCGACCTGAACCACCATCAGGTCAGAGAGCGCGTTCACGACCGACGAGCCGACGCCGTTCAGGCCGCCGCTGGTCGAATAGGCCTTGGCGTTGAACTTGCCCCCGGCGTGCAGGGTGCACAGGATCACCTCCAGCGCCGATTTGCCGGGGAATTTGGGGTGCGGATCGACCGGGATGCCGCGCCCGTTGTCGCGGATGGTGACCGAGTTGTCATCGTGCAGTTCCACCTCGATCCGGTTGGCATGGCCGGCAACTGCCTCGTCCATCGCGTTATCCAAGATCTCGGCGACCATGTGGTGCAGCGCCCGTTCATCGGTGCCGCCGATATACATGCCGGGGCGCTTGCGGACGGGCTCCAGCCCCTCAAGCACCTCGATCGAGGAGGCGTCATAGATGGCAGCGCCGGAGAGGAGGTCGTTCATGGAGGCCCATCGGTCAAGATACGCAGGCATTAGATCACCCAAGGGGGGGCAGGCGCAAGATGTGGGGGGTGAGAGAGCAGCACCATCCGCCCTATTTCTGCAGGTTGGAAGCCGGGCTTCGGCTGAAGGTCCGGTGGGCGGGCAGGGTCGGGCGGCGACCATGGAATGCCCGTCTTGCCAGAAACCTGACGGACCGCCCGATCAGCGAAGGACCAAAAGGCAGCCATGCCCGCAACGCAAGCTGGCACACCGATCTCGCCAGGCGTGAGACCATGCGCCCAAGCCCGAAGCCGGCCTGTCACTCCCGGACAGGTTCGCGAAGGACAAAAGGCGGATCCGATCGTCTGCGGTCCGTCGACGCGCAAACCAATGGCGATCCCGCCATGCGAAGCCCAAGTATCTGTATTTCAGGAGTTAAGTGGTGCCCAGAGACGGAATTGAACCGCCGACACGCGGATTTTCAATCCGCTGCTCTACCAACTGAGCTATCTGGGCACCGTTGGGTGGCGGGGTGATACCCAAGGGACGCGGGGCTGTCCAGAGCGAAAACGCCCTCAGTGCGGCTTCGCTTCGTCCGGGCTGTCGGGATCGGACGACGGATCCTCGGCCTCATTGGCGGGGATGCGGTAGCTTTCGGTCAGCCAGCGGCCAAGATCGACATCGGCGCAGCGGCGCGAGCAGAAGGGGCGGTAGTCCGGCAGGGGTGCCTTGCCACAGATCGGGCAGGTCACGGCGTGATCCCCGCCAGAAGGTCGGCCAGCGGCAGGCGGTCGCGCTTGCGGGTCAGTTCGTAAAGGCCAAGCGTGGTCCAGCCGGCAAGGTTGGCCTCGCCGTCGGACTTGAAGGCGGATTTCAGCACCTGATCAAGGATGTGACGGTCGCGCTTCGGCATCGGGGCGAAGTCCACCACCACCTGGCCGCCCATGCCGCGCAGGCGCAGCTGGCGTGGCAGATCGCGCGCGGCGGCAATGTTGGCCTTCAGGCTGGCGGCGGGCGAGGTGTCGGGACCGGTGTTCACGTCCACCGCGACCAGCGCGCGGGTCGGTTCCAGCATCATGTGGCCGCCGCCCTCCAGCGTGACGCGGGGGGCAAGAAGGGCCGCGATCTCGTCGCGCGCGCCGTGGCGATCAAGGCTGCCGAGGTCGGTGTCAGCCTCGTCGACGGCGGGATCCAGCCAGTCGCGGAAGGCAAGGTCATGCGCGCCGGGTCCGTCCAGCAAGAGTTCCGGCCCGCCCGTCGTATCGGCAAGGACGGCTTCGGCAAGGCCGCGCATCGCAGTGATGTCCTCGGCCACCGCGTCCGGATCGGCCCCGTCGCAGCCCGAGCGCAGGATCAGCCCCAGCGCGGGATCAGCGCCCGCCATGCCCGTTTCGGCCAGCGCGGAAAGCCCGGCGCGCAGATCGTCGTCCTTGATCCGGCGCGAGATGTTGAGCCCGGGCGCATCGGGAGTCACGATCGCAAAGCGCGACTTGAACAGCAGCCGGGTCGACACCGGCAGGGCCTTGCCCGGCTCGGCCGGACCGGACACCTGCACCAGAAGGCGCTGGCCCGGAGCCACGCCGGAGATCTGCCGCAGAAAGCCCGAACCGCCGGGCAGCTTGACGAAGATGCCGCCCTGTCCCTTGACCGGCCGATCCGCCACCGAGCGGTAGATCGCGCCCGGCAGGGGCATGTCGCCCGCGGGATCGATGGCAAGCTCTTCCAGCCGGCCGTCAAGCATCAGCGCCGCCACCTGGCGACCGTCGATTTCGTCCAGAACCAGCACGCGGCCCTTCATGACTGCCTCCAGACCGGGTAACCGATGGCGCACAGCAGAGCTGCGGTCTCGGCAGCCGGCAACCCCATGATGCCGGTAAAGCTGCCGGAAATCCACGGGATGAAAGCCCCCGCCAGCCCCTGGATGCCATAGCCCCCGGCCTTGCCCTGCCAGTCACCGCTGGCAAGATAGGCGTTCAGTTCGGCGTCCGAGAGCCGCTTCATCTTCACCGCGCTCAGGCTTTCGGCGGTCAGGATCCGGTCGCCCCGGCGCACGGCGATCGCGGTGATGACCTGATGCCGGCGTCCGCCAAGGGCGACAAGGAACGCCGCCGCCTCGCCTGCATCTGCGGGCTTGCCCAGAATGCGGCGTCCAAGGGCAACGGTCGTGTCGGCGCAGAGAACCACGTCGTCCGGCCCGGACGGCACCGCCAGCGCCTTTTCCCGCGCCAGCCGCGCGGCGTAAGGGCGCGGAAGCTCGGCCTTCCGCGGGTCTTCGTCGATGTCGGGCGGCAGGATCGCGTCTGGCACAAGCCCCAGCTGCGCCAGCAATTCCTTGCGGCGCGGCGACCCTGACCCGAGGATCAGCCTCATTTGCGCTTGCCGTGCGTCTTGATCCGAAAACCGGTGCCCACGTTTTGGACTGCGCTTACTTGAAGCGATAGTTGATGCGGCCCTTCGACAGATCGTAGGGCGTCATTTCGACCTGCACCTTGTCGCCGGCCAGAACCCGGATGCGGTTCTTGCGC
>JANOER010000165.1:0-32195 GCA_031441285.1 Rhodobacterales bacterium | reverse complement strand
CCGCAGGAAACGGCAACCGAAGCCTCGCCATCCTTGACCGCATCAATCGTGGACCACATCGAGGTGCCCATCCCGTGCCGCATGACCTGGGCGGGCTTGTCCTCCATCGTCACCACCCGATCGGCGTGGCGCAGGGTGACGCGGCCGGCAAGACCGGCGTGCCGCTTCAGCAGCGGTGCCAGCACGGCTTTGTCGCCATGCAGAAGGACATCCATACCGGGATGCAGCGCAACCGAATCGGCAAGACCGGCAACCACCGCTGCCGGCCCGCGATCGCCACCCATAGCATCAACGGAAATGACGACGCGATCGACGGAAGGGGCTGACGCAGACTCGGGTCCGGGGGCCATCTTCGCAGTCGCGCTGGCGCGCGGCTTACGCCGCGTCCTCGTCGATGTCGACCTCACGGGCCGTCGAGACGACTTCGCGTGAGTCGTAGTGGCCGCAGGCGCTGCACACGTGGTGCGGACGCTTCAGTTCGCCACAGTTGGCGCATTCGTTGGGGTTCGCGGCAACCAGCGCGTCATGGGCGCGGCGCATGTTGCGGCGCGAGCTGGTGGTGCGGTTCTGCGGGACAGCCATGTCTCAACCTTTGGGCAGTGGGGACACATGCCCCGGATTTCCTTTGCGACACAACAGGATGGCCTTTGCAGTGCAATAGCCGACCGGCGCTGTTTCGCAGCTTGAATGAGGCGCGGAACATACTCGGATTCTGCCTGCGCGCAAGCCCCTTTTCGACCTGCGCTGCGCCGGCGTTCAGGTCGGGTCGCCGCTGTCCGTGTCGGGCTTCCGGGTCAGCGCCGCAAGTCCGGCGAAGGGCTTCAGGTCGGCATCGGTCAGGGGGGCCACGCCCGTCGCCGCAGCCACTGTCGGAGCATGCTCTGCCCCCGGGGCGCGCGGATAAAGCGGCAGGGCCAGGGTCAGCGCCTCGGCCGCGATCACGGCAAGGTCGATCATTTCGGGCATCGGCTCGACGCTGTCATCTTCGGGCATCTCGACCTCGTCGCCTTCGGTGGGGGGCAGGTCGGCGACGTATCTGCGGCGGATCTGCTCGTTGATGCGGGCCCGGACCGGAGCCAGCGTCACCACGCAAGGCTGGTCCGCCTCGGCGATCAGCTGGGCCGTCAGCACCAGTTCGTTGCGTCCGGACGGCAGAATCTCGCCGGTCAGGCGCAGGCTTCGCAAGGCAAGAAGGCGCAGATCCCCGGCAAATGCGGCCAGTGCGGTGGCATCGGCCTCGTAGGCAAAGCGCGTCGGCTTGCGCGGGCTAAGCCCCCCGGTGCGAAACCGTGTCGGGCGCGGCAGGTCAGGGTCGGTCATCTCGGGCCTTTCGGGACGCAGAGCTCGCGCACAGGTGTGGGCGAAACCCCGCGATCCAGCGTTCCATTCTTGAACTCGGGGTGATCCATCTGTTATCCCGAATGCAGAGCGTTTTGAAGAACCCACGTCGCAGGCCGGCGTTGCAAGGGCAAGAGGGCAGGAATGGCAAATTTCCGGTTGACGCGGATGGTCCTTGCGGCCCGCATTGGGCTGTGCCGAAACGGTGCAGTTCTGATGATTGCCGCAGGAATTGCAGCCTGCACTCCGGTGATCCGCAACCACGGCTACGTCCCGACCGAGGATGAGCTGGCGCTTGTCGAGGTTGGCGTCGACACGCGTGAGACGGTGGGCCAGAAGATCGGCCGCCCCTCCACTTCGGGGCTTCTGAACGATGACGGCTGGTATTATGTCCAAAGCCAGTATCGCCTTGTCGGCCCGCGCGAGCCGAAAGAGACTGATCGTCAGGTGCTGGCCGTCACCTTCTCCGAGGCCGGAGTGGTCGAGAACGTCGCCCGTTACGGCCTTGAAGACGGCCAGGCAGTCGAAATTTCGCGCCGGGTGACCGACACCAACGTCAAGGGCGTGTCGTTGATCACCCAGCTTCTGGGCAGCTTCGGCCGGATTCGTGCCGAGGATGTCGTCGGGGGCTAGGTCTCGGGCTCGAACTTGAGAGCGACGCCATTGATGCAGTAGCGCAGGCCGGTCGGGCGGGGACCGTCCGGGAAGACATGGCCCAGATGCGCCTCGCAGCGGTTGCAATGCACTTCGGTCCGCCGCATGAACCAGCCGCTGTCAACTTGCTCGCCGACGATGTCGCCGTCCATCGGGGCAAAGAACGAGGGCCAGCCGGTGCCGCTGTCGAACTTGGTCTTCTGGTCAAACAGCGGCGCATCGCAGCACAGACAGCGGAAGATGCCGGGGGCCTTCGGAAAATCGTCATGCGTGAAGGCGCGTTCCGTCCCATGCTTCCGGGTAACCTTGAAGGCCAGGTCCGACAGTTGGGCCTGCCAGTCCGCTTCTGACTTGACGATCTTGTCCATGCGCGCGTCTCCTGTATCCACGCTCGCAATGTAGGGCGCGGCAAGCCGGGGGAAAAGGGCGTGCAGCCATTGCATCGCGGAAGACTGGTGGCGCGTCTGGCGCAGGGCAAGGCCGACATGGCCCGCGTCATGGACTTTCGCCAGGCGGCTTTTCCCCGGACGTCAGGGCCGGAGGAGGACGCGCAGGACGCATTGTCGGCCCATGTGCTGGTCGAAGGGACGGCGGGGCCGCTGGCCTATTTCCGGGTCATGCTGTTCGGCTGGGGCGCAGGGCTTGAACAGGGCTATGCCGCGCGCTTTTACGATGTGGCACCCCTTGCAGGCTATGCCCGCCCCGTAGCCGAGATGGGGCGGTTCTGTCTGGCATCGGGCGGGGTGCATCCCGATGTCCTGCGCCTTGCCTGGGGGGCGATGACGCGGATCGTGGATGAAGGCCAGGCGGGGCTTCTGGTCGGCTGTACCTCGTTCCGGGGCGCCGCCTGGGAGCCGCATCGGCCGGCGCTGGCGCTTCTGGCCGAACGCCACGTCGGGCCCCGCGAGCATCGCCCCGGACGCAAGGCCGATGAGATCGTGGATTTTCCGGCGCTGGCGGGGCCGGTGACCGACCGGAGAGCTTCAATGGCTGCGCTGCCGCCTTTGCTGCGGACCTATCTCATGATGGGCGGCTGGGTGTCGGATCATGCGGTGGTGGACCGGGAACTGGACACGCTGCACGTCTTCACCTGCGTCGAAGTGGACGGAGTTCCCGCTGCAAGGGCGGCAAGCCTGCGGGCGGTGGCGGGTTAGCCTGCATCGGCTCACCGGCCCGAAAACTGCGGCGTTCCGGTCCGTTGGCGCAGTTGACTGAAGGCCGTCGGTCGAAAGCCTGGTCGCTGCGTAAGGTCTGCGTCAAGGTCCGGCGGCAACCTGACCCCGCGGCCCGTCCGCGGCCTTGCCAGGCGGAACCTTCCCGCATAGCGTCCCGGCCTGCAGCGGTCCAGGGCCGCCGAGCCGGAGGAAACCGATGCCAAGACCGCCTCAGGATGCCTTTGGTCTGGCGCGCCGCTACATGGCGGACTGGACGCCAAAGCTGATCTTCGACGTTGGCGCGAATGTCGGGCAAAGTGCGGCGTCCTATGCGCTTCAGTTTCCCGATGCGGTCATCCACTGCTTTGAGCCGTCGCCTGCAACCTACGGAACACTGGTCGAAGGCGTGGCACAGTTTCCCAACGTCGTGACGCATTGCCTTGCCCTGGGCCGCGCCGACGCGGTGCTGGAGCTTACGCAAGGAAGCCTGCCCGGAATGAACCACTTGCTGGCGCAGACGGCCCCGGCGCAGGCGAACACGGTCCAGGTCCAGGTCCGGACCGGCGCTGGACTGTTCCACGGTCTGAAGGCGTCGCGGATCGACTATCTGAAGATCGACACCGAAGGCCACGACTACGACGTCTTGCTGGGGTTCTTGCCTGTCCTGGATGCGGTCGACTTCATCGAGGTCGAGGCGTCGATGAACCCGGCCAACAAATCCCATGTGCCGCTCAGAAAGTTCGAGGACCTTCTGTGGCATCTGGGCTTTCATCTGTTCCATATCTTCGAACTGAAGATGGAATGGAAACGAAGCGGCCGCTATGCCTTGCGCCGATGCAACGCGGTCTTCATCAACGGACGCCTGTTCAGCCCCAGGCGCCCGCTCTAGAGCCGGTCTGACCGGGTCTGGCCCCGGTCTTTCAAGCCCGCCCGGTCTTCAGGCCCGCCCGCGCCGCCCGCCCCGACGCCCGCCGGCAGCCTGGCTGGCGGCGGCAGAGGCTTCGGCAAAGGTTGCACCAGCCTCGACCGCTTCCAGAACCTTGGCGAAGCGGATCCATTCGCCGCCGTTGGCGTCGTGGTTCATCAAAAAGTTGGCGGCGCGGATTGCCTCCATCTCTTGCTGGCGCACCGGGTTCATGATCGCAGAGGTCATGCCCGCCCCGATCGCCATCGGCAGGAACGCCCCGTTGATCCCGTGCCGGTGCGGCAGGCCAAAGCTGATGTTGGAGGCGCCGCAGGTGGTGTTCACGCCCAGCTCGTCGCGCAGGCGGCGGACAAGGGTAAACACCTGCTGCCCGGCCGACCCCATCGCGCCGACCGGCATCACCAGCGGGTCAACCACGATGTCATGCGCCGGAATGCCGAAATCGGCGGCGCGTTGCACGATCTTCTTTGCCACGGCAAAGCGGACATCGGGATCAGGCGAAATGCCGGTATCGTCGTTCGAGATCGCCACGACCGGCACGTTGTATTTCTTGACCAGCGGCAGGACGAGTTCCATCCGGTCTTCCTCGCCGGTGACCGAGTTCAGCAGCGGGCGGCCCTCACAGGCCATCAGCCCCGCTTCCAGTGCGCCGGGAACCGAGCTGTCGATGCACAAAGGCACGTCCACTGTCTGCTGAATGATCTCGATCAGCGCCTTCATCAGCGGCGGCTCGACGAAATTGTTGTCGGCATAGCGCGGGTCTTTCGCCATCATGTTGGTGAAGACCGCGCCCGAGTTCACGTCAAGCACCGTCGCCCCGCAGGCCACCTGTTCGAGGGCATCTCGGATGACGGTCTCGAAATTGCCGGCCTCAAGCTCTGCCGCAAGCTTCTTGCGCCCGGTGGGGTTGATGCGTTCGCCGATCACGCAGAAGGGCTCGTCAAAGCCGATGATCACGGTTTTTGTTTTGGATTCAACGACAGTACGGGTCATTCTTAAACCTTTGCAGGGGAGTTTCAGGCTTGGGCGCTGGCGGGAACGCCCGAGGCGCCACCGTTGTCACTTGCCCATTGGGCATTGGTCCTGATGCCACCCAGCGGGAAGAAATGCACCTGTTCGATGCCGAAGCCGGGGTTGGCCGCCTTGTGTGTGGCAAGACCTTCCAACACCTCGGTCGGCTCGTAGGGCAGCAGCAGCTTGGTCACGTCCATCGCGCGTTTTTGCAGCACGCGAAGCGACGGGCCGACACCGCAGGCAATGGCGAACTTGATCAGGGTCTGCAGCTTGGCGGGACCGGCGATGCCGATGTGAACCGGCAGCTTGACGCCTTCGGCTGCAAGACGGTTCGCCCAGGCGATCACCGGGTCTGCTTCGAAGCAGAACTGGGTGGCGATAGCCATGTCGGCATCCGAGCGGTCGGCGAAGGCCTGTTTCCACTTCAGCGCCTGCAGGACGATGGCATCGCCGCCGTCCTTGTCGATGTCCTTGTTGCCTTCCGGGTGACCGGCGACGTGCAGCCGCTTGAAGCCGTTGAAAAGCCCGGTCTCGACCATCTGCATCGAACTGTCGAAGTCCCCGGCGGGGGTGTTCACGCCGCCACCCAGCAGCAGCGCCTGGGTCACGTTCGCCTCGCCCTGATAGCGGGCGATCCAGTCGGCAAGGGTGGCTTTGTCGGGGATGATGCGGGCCGGGAAATGCGGCATGACATCAAAGCCTTCGCCATTGATGCGCCGGGCGGTCGCGACCATGTCCGTAATCGGGGTGCCTTCGATGTGGGCAATGTAGACGCGCGTCCCTGCGGGCAGGATGTCGCGGAAGCTTTCGACCTTTTCAGCGGTGCGCGGCATCACTTCGATCGAATAGCCTTTCAGGAATGCCTCCAGCGGCTGGGCGGCGGGGGTCTCTTCCTTGCGGCGGAAATTGGACAGGGCCATCACGGTCTCCTTGAGGGTCATGCAGTCAGGCCTTGGCCCAGCCTTCGGTGTCGATCAGCGCCTTAAGGCGCGCGGTGTCGAATTCGGTTTCCAGGCGCGCAGCCTCCGAGGCGGCAATGGCGTCGGGATCGCCCTCGATCTCGGCAACCACGGCCTTGCGCCATTCGGCAAGGTAGCTGTCGCTGTCGCGCGCGCCGATCTTCATCGCGCAACGGTCGATCGCCTGCTCGAACCGTTCGGACAATTGCACCTTCGATCCGCGCCGGCCTTTGCCGACGATGACCTGGGCCGGGATGTCGCGCCAGTAGACGACGGTTACTTCGGCCATGATCCGGTGATTCTCCACGCTGCTTCGGGCTCAACTGATAGTCGGCGATCTCCGGCAGCCGGTGTCGGATTTCGACATTGCGCAGGCGGGATGCGACCCGACTGGCCCTGCCTGCCGCATAGCATGGCCAAAGGTGCTGCGCGACCGGGGATTTCGGGGAAAAGCGCCATGCCGATCATGTCGCGTTGTGCTTGCCGACAGCATGCAAGATGTGCGCTTGCGCGAGGGGGGCAAGGTGACTACCTTTGGTTCCAACCACAGATGGAGGGCGAAGATGACGCCCGAGCGTCCCCGCAGGGCGGACGCGACTGCCACGCTGGTCGAGACGCCCGCACATGCACCCGGGCCGGTTTCCCGCGCGGACACGCCGTCAGCCCTTGCAGACCCCGGGTCAGCGCCGCTTTATGCGGCACTTGATCTGGGCACGAACAGTTGCCGGATGCTGATTGCCCAGCCAAGGGGCAGTCAACTGCATATCGTCGACAGCTTTTCCAAGACCGTGCAGCTTGGCGTGGGTCTCGAAGCCTCGGGCCGGCTGAGCCGGTCCTCGATGACGCGCACCATCCAGGCCCTGCGGATCTGCGCCAACAAGCTGGACAAGCACGGCGTCCGGCGGATGCGGCTGGTCGCGACCGAGGCCTGCCGCCGGGCACGCAACGCCCGCGACTTTATCCGTCAGGTGCGCCGCGAGACCGGGCTGCAGCTGGAAATCATCGCGCCCGAGGAAGAGGCGCGGCTTGCCGTCATCTCGTGCGCGCCGCTGGTCAACACGACGACCGAACAGCTTTTGGTGGTGGACATCGGCGGCGGATCGACCGAACTGGTCTGGATCGACCTGTCCGCCGTGCCGCCGTCCGAACGTCCGCGCGCGATCATGCGCCTGCACATGGGGTTCGATTCGCAAGGCGAAGGCGCGGTGGCGCGGGTGGTGGACTGGATCTCGGTGCCGCTGGGGGTGGCGACGCTGAAGGATCAGTTCGCCGATGTCGATGACGACGCCGCCCGCTTTGCCCTGATGAGCTGGTTCTTCGAGGAGAACCTCGCCAGTTTCAGTCCGACCAACTCTGAAAACCGCCGGGCGGGTTTCCAGATCATCGGCACCAGCGGGACGGTGACAACGGTTGCCGCCAGCTTCCTGAACCTCAAGCGCTATGACCGGGCCAAGGTGGACGGGCTGCAGATGTCCAGCGACCAGATCGACCTTGTCATCCGTGAATATGTGGCGCTTGGCCCCGAAGGCCGGCGCAACGATCCCCGCATCGGACGAGACCGGCACGCGCTGATCATGTCGGGGGCCGCGATTTTGCAGGCGATGATGCGGATCTGGCCGACCGACCGCTTGTCGGTGGCCGACCGGGGGCTTAGGGAGGGGCTTCTTTACGCGCAGATGAGCGCGGATGGCGTGCTGGAAGACGGACCTTATACATGACGACGGAAAAGCCGACCTCGGGACGCGGCCAGCGCGAGCTGCGAGTGCGGGTCAAGACCGCAAAAGGGCGCAAGCTGTCTTCCACGCTTTGGCTGGAGCGTCAGCTGAACGACCCTTATGTGATCCGTGCGAAGAAGGAAGGCTACCGGGGCCGGGCGGCCTACAAGATTCTGGAACTGGATGACCGTTACGGGTTCCTCAAGCCAGGCGCGCGGGTGGTGGACCTTGGCTGCGCGCCGGGTGGCTGGGCCCAGGTCGCGGTCGTGCGGGTCAACGCGCTGGGGCAGAACCCGAAAAAACCGGTGGGTACCGTGCTGGCGATCGACCTGCAAGAGATGGAGCCGATCGCCGGGGCCGATATCCACCAGCTCGATTTTCTGGCCGATGACGCTGACGCGCTGGTCAAGACCTGGCTGGGCGGGCGTGCCGATGTGGTGATGTCGGACATGGCGGCGGCGTCCAGCGGCCACAAGGCAACCGACCATTTGCGGATCGTGGCGCTGGTCGAGGCGGCCCTCGCCTTTGCTTTCGACGTGCTGGAAGATGGCGGCACCTTCGTCGCCAAGGTGCTGGCCGGCGGCGCGGAAAACGAAATGCAGACCACGCTGAAAAAGAATTTCCGCAAGGTGGCGAACGTGAAGCCGCCCGCCAGCCGGGCCGACAGTTCCGAAAAGTTCGTGGTGGCAATGGGCTACCGTGGGCGCGAGCTTGCTGGCGACGCCGCGCCCGACTGATCCTGAACGGTCAGCGTGATTTTTCGCAGGAAAATCGTCGGACAATCGGCGTGCAGATTCGAAAAAGGCGCCCGAAGGCGCCGGTTTTCGTCGGGTTGGAACCGTTCAGCCGCCCCAGCTGCGAACTGGTCCGCAATCCATATGCACGAAGTTCGACCGCGAATACTTGCCGACGCCGCCCGACGAGCACGCCGCAGCCGCTTTGGCCATCTGGCCGACGGACCGCGACTTCAGCCGCAGATCGGCCGCCTGGCCCTGCATGTGCAGCGAGTTCTTTGCCACGCCGCGCGATTTTGATCGCAACATCGCGTTGGTCTTGGGGCAGCGGTAGCCTGACAACAGCATGTAAGGCTCGCTGACGTCCATCAGCCGGTGCGACGCGGCCATGATGTCAACGGTCCGCATGTCCATCTTCATGCTGTCGTTGGACCGCCAGTCGCGCATGAAGTAGTTGATTTCCTTGACGACCTCGGGGATGTATTCCCCTTCGATCCAGTAGATCGTGTCAAGGCTTTCACCGGTGCGGCCGGAATGCATCCGGATCCGTCGAATGTCGCCAGATCCCTTCAGCAGGCCGAAAGCGTTGGAATAGGTTGGGGCGGCAATAACGGCGGTCGCTGCAAACACGCCCAGAAGGCCGCGCCGCGTGACGCTGAAACTTGATTGATCGGTCATTCTGACGCCTGTCCCCGTAGCTGTCTTCGACTGCCTTAGCGCAGCCTTTGTGCAACTTCTTCCCCAAGTGCCCGCATCTTATGGCACAGGTCGAATCGAAGCCCAAGCACAGTCTGCGCGTGTGCTGGCCACCTGACACGCAATCGGCAAAAAATTGCTGAACGACCACGTATTCTACCCTCTGTGGCCCGATTGCATCGAATTCCGGCGCCATCGTTTCCCTATTGGACGCAATCACCGGTCCCGCCCCGGGTTTTCCGCGATTGTGAATGGACACATCGGGCCGTTTGCTGCGAAATGCCGCGGAAGCCAAGTCCTTGAGTTCGGTGCACGAATGGTCGTCTGCGCTTTCCAGTTTCCGGCCCTTCGGGCGCTGACATTGCCCCTTGCTTTCGCGCTCTGTGCAGTTTCGGCGGGTGACGGGCGCGCGCAGTCGACCGCGCTTGCCCAGGGCACGGCCTTTGCCCAGGCGCTTGCCACGGCGGCCAGCGAGGATGCGGTGATCGCCGACTGGTACCGGGCCAGCGGCTACCAGACGCTGTGGACCGGACCCGCAGACGCAGTCCGCCGGTCGGAGCTTCTGGCGGCGCTTTCGACGGCTGCGGATCACGGGCTTGCCGTTGCGCGCTATGATCTGGCCGCGCTTCGGACAGCACTGACGACTGCGAAAACCGAAGGTGACCGGGGCCGGGTCGAGCTGGCGATGACGCGGGCCTACCTGGCCTTTGCGCGCGACCTGACCTCGGGCGCGGTCCGGCCGGCGACGGTGGACAAGGGGATCCTGCGCGAGATCGCGGTCATCGACCCGGCCGTGCTTTTGTCGCGGATGGCTGCGGGGGATCCTGCGACGGTGCTGGCCTGGCTGGTGCCGAAGTCGTCGGCCTATCTGCACCTGATGAAGGCCAGGATCGGGCTTGAGGCCCGGATCGCGGACGGCGGCTGGGGTCCAACCGTCTCGGCTGGCAGTCTGGCCCCGGGCGACACCGGCCCCGCGCAGATCGAACTCCGCGACCGGCTGGTGCGGATGGGGTATCTGCAGCCGACCGCAACGGCGGTCTATGACCGTCAGGTCGAGGCGGCGGTGCGTGACTTTCAGATGAACCACGGGCTTGGCTCGGACGGTGCTGCGGGCGAAAGCACTATCGTCGAGCTGAACATCGGCCCAGAAGAGCGGCTGAAATCCGTCACCGTCGCCATGGAACGCGAGCGCTGGATGGATCACGACCGCGCGGCGCGCCACATCTGGGTCAACCTCGCCGATTTCAACGCCAGGATCATGGATCGCGGGCGGGTGGTCTTTCAGACCCGGGTTGTCATCGGCAAGAACGTCCCCGACCAGCGCAGTCCCGAGTTTTCGGACCTGATGGAGCATATGGTCATCAACCCGTCCTGGGGGGTGCCGCGGTCGATCATCGTCAAGGAATACCTGCCACTTCTGCAACAGAACCCGAACGCCGTCGGACATCTTCAGGTGATTGACGGTCGGGGCCGGGTGGTGCCGCGCGGGGCGGTGAACTTCAGCGCCTACACCGCGCGCAACTTTCCCTTTGCGCTGCGTCAGCCACCCTCGGACAGCAATGCGCTGGGGCTGGTGAAGTTCATGTTCCCGAACCCTTACAACATCTACCTGCACGACACGCCGTCGAAGTCGCTTTTTGCCAAGGAAGTGCGCGCCTACAGCCATGGCTGCATCCGCGTGGCCGACCCGTTCGATCTGGCACATGCGCTGTTGTCGGTGCAGTCGCAGGCTGCCGAGGCCGAGTTCGACGCCCATCTCAAGACCGGCGACGAGACCACGGTAAAGCTTCTGGCGCCGGTGCCGGTGCATCTGGTCTACTTTACCGCCTACCCGGATGCGAATGGCCGGATCGGCTATCGCCGCGACGTCTATGGCCGCGACGCGGCGCTTTTCGAGGCGCTGACCGCCGCCGGGGTGGAACTGGCGGCCATTCAGGGCTAAGGCTTTGACCCGAGAGGTTTCGGAGGCGCGCCATGGCCCATACGATCCGCGACATCGCCCTAGCGCTTGGCGCCAGGGCCGAAGGGGCGCTTGACCTGACCGTGACCGGCGCTGCCGAGCCAGAGCTGGCCGGGCCGGACCAGCTGGCCCTGGCGATGGACCCGCGCTATGGCGACGGGATCGGCCGGGGCCGCGCGCAGGCGGCGGTGGTCTGGCCGGGGGCCGACTGGCGGGCAATGGGGTTGAAGGCCGCGATCTTTGCGCCGCGCGGACGGCTGGCGATGGCGGGTCTGACGGTGCTGATGGACCCCGGACCCGACATCGCCTCCGGAGTGCATGCGATGGCGGTGGTCGACCCCTCGGCGGTTCTGGGCGCGGGGGCTGCGGTCGGCCCCTTCGTGACCATCGGCGCGGGCGTGGTCATCGGACCGGGCGCGCGGATCGCAAGCCACGTCTCGATCGCCGAAGGCGCGCGGATCGGGGCGCAGGCGCTGATCCTGCAAGGTGCCAGGATCGGCGCGCGGGTGACCATCGGCGACCGGTTCATCTGCCAGCCGGGTGCCGTGATCGGCGCGGACGGGTTTTCCTTCGTCACCCCCGAAAAATCCGGGGTCGAAGAGATCCGCGAGACGCTTGGCTCGCGCGCGGACATCAAGGACCAGACCTGGATGCGGATACATTCGCTTGGGGCTGTAACCATTGGGGATGATGTTGAAATCGGCGCCAATGTCTGTGTTGACCGGGGCACGATCCGCGACACCTCGATCGGGTCTGGGACCAAGCTCGACAATCTGGTTCACATCGGACACAACGTCCAGATCGGCCGGGATTGCCTGCTCTGCGGTCAGGTCGGCATCGCCGGGTCGGCCCGGATCGGCGACCGGGTGGTGATGGGCGGGCAATGCGGCGTCAACGACAACATCTTCGTCGGCAATGACGTGATCGCGGGGGGTGCTACCAAGATCTTCACCAACGCGCCGGCCGGTCGGGTGCTGCTGGGCTATCCGGCGGTGAAGATGGAAACCCATGTCGAGATGCAGAAGGCGCTGCGCCGCCTGCCGCGTCTGGCGGCGCGGGTGGCGGCGCTGGAAAAGGACAGCACCCCGGAACCGGACAGCGACTAGGGGGACCGCAGGATGACCCAGACCAGCATCGAGGAGGCGGTGATCGCCATTCTTGCCGCCCAGCTTCTGCTGCCGGTGACCGACATCGCGGCTGATGCCCGGATCGCGGACCTTGGCCTGGACAGCCTGGGCAAGGTCGAGGCGATCTTCGCGCTCGAGGAACGCTTCGGCATCGCGATCCCTTTCAACGCCAACGAACCCGACCGCCCCGACTTTGACTTCGACAGCGTGCCGGGCATCGTGGCCGGCGTTGAAAGACTGATCGCGCAGCAGGGCGCATGAGGCGGGTCGTCGTCACCGGGATCGGCACGGTCAACGCACTGGCGCAGGATGTGCCCGGCACCTTTGCAGCCCTGGCCGAGGGGCGCGTGGGCATCGGCCCGCTGACCTTCCGCGACGCCGACCGCCTGACGATCCGCATCGGCGCCGAGGTCCGGGACTGGCGGCCTGACCTCGATCCTGCGCGGCTGCCGCTGTACGACCGGGTGACGCAATACGCGCTGGTCGCCGGGGCCGAAGCCGTGGCGATGGCGGGACTTCCGGCTGACCTTGGTCCGCGTGGCGGGGTGTTCCTTGGCACGGCGGCCGGCGGGATTTCCACCTGGGAGGACAGCTATCGCGCGGTGTTCGCCGACGGCAGGTCACGGGTGTCGCCGCTGGTCGTGCCCCGGCTGATGCACAATGCCCCCGCCTCGCATCTGTCGATCCGGCACGGGCTGACCGGCCCGGTGCTGGCGGTCTCGTCGGCCTGCGCCAGCGCCAATCACGCGATGGGACTGGCCTTGCAGCAGATCAGGGCGGGTGCTGCCGATGTCATGCTGACCGGCGGGTCCGAAGCAATGCTGTGTTTCGGCGGGATCAAGGCCTGGGAAAGCCTTCGCGTTCTGGCCCCCGACGCCTGCCGTCCCTTCAGCCTGGGGCGCAAGGGCATGGTGATCGGCGACGGGGCCGGCGTGCTGGTCTTCGAGGCCGAGGACCACGCCCGCGCTCGTGGCGCTACGATCCTGGCCGAGGTGGCGGGCTTCGGGATGACCGCAGATGCGGGCGACATCGTGGCCCCGACCCCCGACGGTGCCGCCCGCGCGATACGCGCGGCGCTGCGGGACGCGGGGCTGGCGCCGGCCGACATCGGCTATGTCAACGCCCACGGGACCGGCACGCTTGCGAATGATCGCAGCGAAAGTGCAGCCCTTCTGGAGGTGTTCGCGAAGGCTCCGCCGCCGGTGTCGTCGACCAAGGCGATGCATGGTCACGCGATCGGCGCGACCGGGGCACTGGAGGCGATCGCCTGTATCATGGCGCTGACTGAAGGGGTCTTGCCCCCGACCGTCGGCTTTCAGGCGGCCGACCCCGATTGCCCGCTGGACGTGGTGCCGAACCTTGCCCGGAGGACCAGGGTCGCGGCTGTCCTGTCGAACGCCTTCGCCTTTGGCGGGCTGAACGCGGTCCTTGCCTTCACCCGCGGCTGACCGAAAACGGGCCAGCCCCTGCGGACTGGCCCGGTCCTTGTGTCCGGCGCGGGGCCGGATCAGGGGTTGGTGGCGGGTGCTGCTTCCGCGGGTGCCGCTTCGGCAGGTGCTGCTTCAGCAGGTGCTGCCGCAGCGGCTGCCGCGTCGGCGGCGGCATTGGCGGTGTCGACCGCCTCAAGCCCGGCGGTGAAGCCCTTCAACGATACCGTCAGCGTCACGTTCTGATCCGCCGCAACGAAAGGCACGATGGTGATCACCGCATTCGCGCCCTGCTTCATCTGGGCGATTTCCTCGGCGGTAAAGCCAAGACGCACGACGCAGCCGATCGCGGCGCAGAACGAGAACGGGTAGACCTTCGACGGGCTTTCGTCGATCTGCATCCGCATGCCGGTGGTCAGCAGCGTTTCCAGCGGGGCGATGAACGTGGCGCCGGCAACGGCGGGGCCTTCGCTGCCTTCGGGCAAGCCAAAGATCGTCAGTTCGGCTACATTGTTGCCTTCCGCGTCCTTCAGAAGTTTGTAAAGCTGGCACGGATCAATCCCAGAGTCGGTGCGCACGCAACGCTGCTCCCAGTCTTCAAAAGTCGCAGCGACATAGGTCTCGCCGATCCCGTTGCCACCCTCTTTCTGCCCAAGCGACAGGTCGGACCCTGCTCCGGCGTCTGCCGCAGGGGCCTCGGCCGGAGCCTCGGTGGTGGTCTGGGCTGCAAGCGGGAATGCGGCGATCGCTGCGATAAGGGCAAGCGTCGCGGTGGTGGTCCTGGCCATCTGGGGCAATTCCTTCGGTCTGTGGTTCGCGGCGGTCTCTAACACGCCTTCCGCCGCACGTCAGGTGCGAAATCGCTGCCCGGCGCGGTTCTGCCGGCAATGTGAATCAATGGTAGGTGACGAGAGAGCCACGGCCCGGGAAAAATGACAAAGGGCCGGCAGAACCGGCCCCTTGCAGATATTGTTTTTTGCTCCCTGTCGGACTGGCCGACTTCATGGAAACGGACGCTATTTCGGAATGCCAAGGGCGTCAACGGGATTCTTCGCTGCCGACGTTACAATAAGTTCATAGAAAAACCGCGCCTTTTCAAGGGCGCGGCCAGTCGACAGGGAGGAAGTCACCACCGGATCCGCCCTGCGGCGCAATCCGATGCGATCAGACTGGCAGATCGGGGTTAACAATGTATCTTGCCCCGACCGGCAATTCCGGCGGGGTCGAACGAAGGTTTGCCGCGCCAGCAAGACAGGGTGACAGGCGATGGATACGGGCAGCGCGGCGGCAAGCATCTTCGTGGGCGGCGGGGGCGAGGGCTACGGCAGTCCGCAACAGCTTCTGCTGGGCTATGGCAACCGTCACGGGCTGATCGCCGGGGCGACCGGAACCGGCAAGACGATCACGCTGCAGATCCTGGCCGAAGGATTTTCCGCGGCCGGCGTGCCGGTGTTTTTGTCCGATGTGAAGGGCGACCTCTCTGGCCTTGCCGCATCGGGATCGGCCACCCACAAGCTGCACGAGCCCTTCACCAAGCGCAGCCAGACCATCGGACTTGACCTTGCCTACCGCGCCTTTCCGGTGATTTTCTGGGATCTCTTTGGCGAACAGGGCCATCCGGTCCGCGCCACGGTGGCCGAGATGGGGCCGCTTCTCTTGTCGCGGCTGCTGGAGCTGTCCGAACCGCAAGAGGGCGTGCTGAACGTGGCCTTCCGCCTGTCCGACGAAGAAGGGCTGGCGCTGCTGGATCTGAAGGACCTGCAGGCGCTTCTGACCTTCGTGGCGGAAAACGCGGCAGACATCTCGGCGCGCTACGGGTTGGTGTCGAAAGAATCGGTGGGCGCGATCCAGCGCCGGCTTCTGGTGCTGGAGAACGAAGGCGGCGCAAAGCTGTTCGGCGAACCCGCGCTGGATCTGGCCGATCTGATGCTGGTCGATCCGTCCGGGGCAGGGCGGATCAGTATCCTTGCGGGGGACCGGCTGATGAACTCGCCCCGGCTGTATGCGACGTTCCTGCTGTGGCTGCTGTCCGAACTTTTCGAGACGCTGCCAGAGGTGGGCGACCCGGACAAGCCCAGGCTCGTGTTCTTCTTCGACGAGGCCCACCTGTTGTTCACCGACGCGCCGAAAGCGCTGATCGCCAAGGTCGAGCAGGTGGCGCGGCTGATCCGCTCCAAGGGGGTGGGGGTCTATTTCATCACCCAGAACCCGGCGGATGTGCCGGAAACGATCCTGGGACAACTGGGTAACCGGGTGCAGCACGCGCTGCGCGCCTTCACCGCCAAGGATCAGAAGGGCCTGAAGCTTGCGGCCGAGACGTACCGGCCGAACCCGGCCTTCGCCATTGAAGAGGCGATCCGCGATGTCGGCACCGGCGAGGCGGTCACCTCGTTTCTGGAAGCCAAGGGCATCCCCGGCGTGGCCCAACGCACGCTGGTCCGTCCGCCGTCCAGCCAGGTTGGCCCGATCACCGACGCCGAGCGCGCCGCGGTGATTGCGGGGTCGCCGGTGCAGGGCAAGTATGACACGGCCATCGACCGCGACAGCGCCTGGGAAAAGCTGCGCGCCCGCGCCGGCAAGGCGGCAGAGGCGGCGGCTGCAACCGAGACGGCAGCGACCGAAGCGCGCGAGTTCGACCACGCCCGGCGCTACGACGGCAACGGCGCGGATGAGGCCAAGCCGAAGCGGACTGCCAGCCGGTCAGATTCGGTGGGCGAGGTCTTTGCCAAAAGCTTCGCGCGCCAGTTGGGCAGCCGGTCGGGGCAGGCGATCATCCGGGGCGTGCTGGGCTCGATCTTCGGCAAACGCTGATCGCGGGCCCTGCGCCCGGCATGATTTTTCTGCGAAAAATCGCGCGTTGCATCGGGCGCAGTCCGGCATCCTTTGCGGATCAGGTGCTTTCGCAAGCCAAGCGGACCGGCTAGGGTCGCCGCGACCATCAGAAGGTGCCCCATGAAACGATCCCGCATCAACGACATCATGCGCGCGGCGGACGAGATGATCCGCCATTTCGGCTTTGTCCTGCCGCCCTTTGCCTATTGGACCCCGGACCAGTTCCGCGCTCGGGGCGACGCGGCGGCGATCGTTCAGGCCCGCATGGGCTGGGACATCACCGATTACGGTCAGGGCCGGTTCGACCAGATGGGCCTTTTCCTTTTCACCCTGCGCAACGGGCGGCTTGCCGACCTGCAGCGCGGGGGCGGCATGTGTTACGCCGAAAAGCTGTTGATCTCGCGGCAGGACCAGCTGTCGCCGATGCACACCCATGTGATCAAGGCCGAGGACATCATCAACCGGGGCGGCGCGACCCTGGTGATCGAGCTTTTCGGATCCGATGACAGCGGCCGGTTTGCCGCCGACCGTGGCGGCGTTGTCCATTGCGACGGCATCCGCCGGCCTTACGGGCCGGGCGAGAAGCTGAAGCTTGCCCCCGGGGCCAGCGTCACCCTGATGCCGGGCGACTGGCATGCCTTCTGGGGCGAGGGTGGGGATGTGCTGATCGGCGAAGTTTCGACCGTGAACGACGATCTGACCGACAATATCTTCCATGAACCGATCGGCCGCTTTGCCGAGATCGACGAGGACGCGCCACCGCTGCACCTTCTGGTCAGCGATTACGACCGCTGGCTCTTGACATGAAGAAGGGGCGCCACGGGCGCCCCTTTTCCGTTCCAGGGTCTGGGAAGGGTCAGCCGCCGATCTTGGCCGGCGGGCAAACCCCGTTTACCAGTGCCGTCGCACAGACCGGGGCATCAAGTGCTGCCGGTGCGGTGGCGGGTGCAGCGCCAGGGGCTGCGGCGGCAGGCGCTATCAGATCGACGTCCAGCGGCGGTGGGGCCGGCAGCGCGGGCAGGCCCGTATCCACGGCCGGCTTGGCCACGACCTTGGGGGCAGGCGGTTTCGGGATGTACAGGCCCTTTGGCATTTCTCCGCTTGCGGTCAGGACGATCACCTTTTCGCCCCCGTTCAGCCGGCCATAAAGGTCGATCACGTCCTGATTGATCATCCGGATGCAGCCGGACGAGGCATTGCGCCCGATCGACTTCCAGTCTGGCGTGCCATGGATGCGGTAGCCGTAGTCCTTGCCGCCCGAGGTCAGGTAGATCGCTCGCGCGCCAAGCGGATTGGTCGGGCCGCCCGGCTGACCCTTTTCCCATTTGGAATACTTGGCCGGGTCGCGCGCGATCATCTCTTTCGGCGGGGTCCAGGTCGGCCAGGTCTTCTTTTCGGTGACGACGGCTTCGCCGGACCATTCAAAGCCGGCGCGGCCGACCGCAATGCCGTAGCGGATCGCCTTGTCCTTGCCGACGACATAGTACAGCAACCGGGTCGACGGGTTGATGATGATCGTGCCGGCGGGCTGGTCGGTCTCATACTTCACGACCTGACGCCGATGTGACGAGGGGATTTCCTCGACCGGGAGTGCGGGGATCGCGATGCCGGCATCCATCGAGGCGACATAGACATTCTCGTCCGGCTTCGGCAGCGCCTTGCCGCCCGATGCGGTGCTCATCGTTGGATCGACGCAGGCGGCAAGGGCCAGAAGCGACAGTGCGGCCACGGCACTGCGGGCAAGCGAAGCGGAAGCGAAGTGCATCAAAGGTCCCATTTCTGCATCGACCGGGGTCAACTGACCTCGGGTAAACTTTTCGCGACCGTAGCTTAGCCGGGCGGTTCCGTCAAACCGGGCAGGGGGTGAAATGTGATCACGGGCGCGTGAAAACCGCGTCAAAACAGCACGCAAGCGGGGATTTCCGTCCGGATGCGGGGTCCGAAGCCGGCAAACCGGTCAAACCGGCGACAGCGACATTTCTGCAAGGTGATAGAGAAATCCGTCGAACTCTTTCAGTCCTTCTGCATCGACACGCCAGCAACGCTTGAGAAGGAAGCCGCGCGACCAGACGCTGGCCAGCACCGTAAGCCGCAGAAGCCCTTCAATGCGCGCCCTGGCATGTAGCACGTCATAAAGTGCCGCGGCCGTGCCCTTGCCCATCACCTCGGGGATCACGAAAGCCATGTCCAGAAGCCCGTCGGGGCACAGCGACATGAAGCCGGTCGGGTGGCCGTCCTGTTCGGCGATCCAGCACCATTGGGCCAACAGCTTGTCCGGCGTGGCAAGGTCCGGCTCTGGTGAGCGCGCCCAGGCAAGGCGCTCAGGCCCGGTCAGACGCGGGGCAGTGCCTTCCATGATCGCGCGGTAGTAGATCAGGGCGCAGGCGGCGCGGTCCTCGGACCGGTAAGGGCGGATCTGCGGACCCATTGCTTAGCCCGCCGCGATGGCGTCGACCTCGACCAGAAGGGCCTGCGACGCAAGGCCAGAGACGATCAGAAGCGTGGCGGCAGGCGGTGGGTGGTCGCCCACCCAATGATCGCGACGCAGGCGGTAGGTGCTGATGGCTTCGCTTGTGTTTTGCGTCAGATAAACGGTGATCTTCATCAAGTTCGCACGGGTCATGCCGGCGGCGGCAAGCGCGTGGTCAATGTTGGCCAGCGCCGTGTCCAGTTGCGCAGCCAACCCCTGTGCCACCGTGCCGTCGGGATGCACGCCAACCTGGCCCGAGATTTCCAGCCGCCGGGTCGCCCCTTCCGCCAGCGCGCACTGGCTGTAGCGCGAGGCCGGTTGCGGCATCGTGTCGGGGGTCCAGAGCCGGAGGGTCGGTTCCACCGGCATCAGGTCACCGCCGCGCGGGTCTTGAACGCGGGCTTGTCCCAGGTGCCATAGTCCATGATCCGGGCCAGCACGTTGACCGCGCGCGCCACGTCGTCTTCGTCGATGTACAGCGGCGTGAAACCGAAGCGCAGGATGTCCGGGGCGCGGAAGTCGCCGATCACGCCGTCATGGATCAGCGCCTGCATGATCGCATAACCCTCGGGGTGGCGGAAGCTGACCTGACTGCCGCGCATCTGGTGCGACCGGGGCGTGGCCAGCGTCAGACCCGGCACCCGTGTCTCGACGCCCTTGATGAACTGGTCCTGCAGACGCAGCGACTGGCGGTGGACCTCGGCCAGATCGACACCCTCCCAGACCTCGAGCGCGGCCTCAAGCGCTGCCATCTGCAGCACGGCGGGCGTGCCGACGCGCATCCGGTCGATGCCGGCGGCGGGGCGGTAGGCGGGATCGAAGGCAAAGGGCGCCTCATGGCCAAGCCAGCCCGACAGGGCCGGGCGGGCAATGGCTGCGTGGCGCGGGGCGACATAGATGAAGGCCGGACCGCCGGGGCCGGAATTCAGATACTTGTAGGTGCAGCCGACGGCGAAATCGGCTCCCGCACCCGCCAGATCAACCGCCAAGGCGCCGGCGGAATGGGCAAGATCCCAGACGACCAGCGCGCCCATCTCATGCGCGCGGTGGGTGATGTCGGCCATGTGGTGCCGCCGCCCGGTGCGGTAGTCGACCTCGGTCAGCATGACCACTGCGACCGTATCGTCGATCGCGGCCATCGCTTCTTCCGGGGCCACGGTCTTCAGCCGGTATTGCCCGCCAAGCGTCCGGCAAAGACCTTCGGCCATGTAAAGATCGGACGGAAAATTGCCGCTGTCGGACAGGATCACCTTGCGCTTCGGGTTCATCTCCAGGGCCGAAGCCAGCGCCTGATAGACCTTGATCGACAGGGTGTCGCCCAGAACCACCGAACCGGCTTCCGCGCCGACAAGGCGGCCGATCCGGTCGCCCAGCACGCGCGGCTGCGCCATCCAGCCCGCCGTGTTCCAGCCGCGGATCAGCATCTCGCCCCATTCCGCCTGCACCGCCCGGTCGATCCGCGCCGGCGCGGTCCGGACCATCGGCCCCAGCGAGTTGCCGTCAAGGTAGATCACCCCATCGGGCAGGTGGAACAGGGCCTTGGTGGCGGCAAAGTCTATCGGCATGGCGGTCCCCCTTTCGTTCGTTATCGAGGCTTCCGGCCGGCTTGCCAAGGGCAGATGGTTTGCGTTCAGGGCGTGAAAGCGATTAGACTTCGCCCATGACCGCCATCCCTATCACCATCGCGGCACTGACATCTGCGACCTTTCCCGATCTCGCCACGCTGATGGCTGCATCCGGGGGACCGCGACATTGCTGGTGTCGGGTCTGGCGGGCCAAGGTCGTCGGCATGAACGATGGAACCCCGGCGGAAAGGCAGGTGGTCCGGCGGCAGGCCATGGCGCGTGAGGTGGAGGCGGGGGCTATGGCGGGGCTGATCGCCTATGCCGTTGGCACCCCGGTCGGGTGGATTTCCTGCGGGCCGAAGGAAAGCTTTGCCCGGCTGGATGCGCCCCCGTCTGCGCCGGGCGAGGTCTGGTCGGTGGTCTGTTTCTACGTCCCCCGCACCCGGCGGGGGCAAGGGATCGCCCGCGCGCTTCTGGCCGGGTCCATCGCCGCCGCTGAGGAGGCAGGCGCGCGCTGGGTCGAGGCCTATCCCGTGGACCCTGAAAGCCCAAGCTACCGGTTCATGGGGTTTGTCCCCTTCTTTGCCGCCGAGGGCTTTGCAGAGACGGGGCCGCTGGGCCTGCGGCGGCATGTCATGCGGCGGGGGCTTTCGGCCAAGGGCTGATGGCGGAAAGGCGCGCCGGTCTGGTCCGGGGTTGCGAAGGTGGCTGGCCTCTGGGACAATCGTCTTGATGGAGGACGGGATGCTGAAGCGGCTTTTGCGGCAATGGGAAAGCCCGCCGACATGGGCGCTTCTTTTCGCGACTCTGATCTGGGCGCAGGGGCGGTATCTGCCGCTAATCGAGCTTGGGCCTTTCGGCGTGGTGACCGGGATTGGCCTGATCGGGGCCGGTGCTGTCCTTCTGACCGCTGCCGCGCTGCAGTTTCGCCGCCACCAGACCACCATCCTGCCGCGCGAGATGCCGCGGGCGATGATCACCAACGGCGTCTATGCCCTCAGCCGGAACCCGATCTATGTCGCCGATGCGCTGATCCTTGGCGGCCTTGCGCTTATCTGGGATGCGGCGGCGCTGGTTCTGGTGCCAGTCTTCATGGCCGTGATCACCTATCGCTTCATCGTGGGCGAGGAGGCCGGCCTGCAGGCCCGGTTCGGCGCCGCGTTTGCGGCCTATGCCGGGCGGGTGCGCCGATGGGTGTAAGACGCCCGCAAAGGGTTTGAAATAATGTTGCGCGGTGATATGTCGCGCTGACAGGTACGTGGAGGATCATCGGTGAAGATCGGCGCATTGACGGAAGTGTTTCCCGGCGAGAACCGGGTGGCGATGACGCCGGACTCGGCCATCCAATTGGCCAAGCTGGGCCATACCGCCTTTATCGAGGCGGGGGCAGGCACGAAGGCCGGCTTCTCGGATGCCAGCTATGCCGCTGCGGGGGTCGAAGTGCTGCCGTCGGCCAAGGCGGTGATCGCGGCCTCGGACGTGATCGTCAAGGTGCGCGGGCCGGAAGCGGCCGAACTTGCCAGCCTGAATGACGGGCAGACGCTGATCAGCTTCTTCTGGCCGGCGCAGAACGCCGACCTTCTGGAGGCGGCGGCGAAGAAAAGCCTGTCCGTCGTGGCCATGGACATGGTCCCGCGCATCAGCCGGGCACAGAAGATGGACGCGCTGTCGTCGATGGCCAACATTGCCGGCTACCGTGCGGTGATCGAGGCGGGATCGAACTTCGGCCGCTTCTTCACCGGCCAGATCACGGCGGCGGGCAAGGTGCCCCCGGCCAAAGTGCTGATCGTCGGCGCCGGCGTGGCCGGGCTGGCGGCCATCGGCACCTCGACCAGCCTTGGTGCGATCACGCTTGCCTTCGACGTGCGCCCCGAAGTGGCCGAGCAGATCGAATCGATGGGCGCCGAGTTTGTCTATCTCGACTTCTCCGAGACCCAGACCGATGGCGCCGCGACCGGGGGCTATGCGGCCCCCTCCAGCCCCGAATTCCGCGAAGCCCAGCTAAAGAAGTTCCGCGAGCTGGCGCCGGAGGTGGACATCGTCATCACTACCGCCCTGATCCCCGGTCGTCCCGCGCCGAAGCTGTGGACCGAGGACATGGTCGCGCTGATGAAGCCGGGCTCGGTCATTGTCGACCTTGCGGCCGAGCGTGGCGGCAACTGCGACCTGACGGTGCCGGATCAGAAGATCGTGTCATCCAACGGTGTTACCATCGTCGGCTACACCGACTTTCCCAGCCGGATGGCCGCGCAGGCATCAACTCTTTATGCCACTAATATCAGGCACATGCTGACCGATCTTACACCAAAGAAGGACGGTCTTATCCTGCACAACATGGAGGATGACGTGATCCGCGGCGCGACCGTGGCCCATGTCGGCGCGGTAACCTATCCGCCACCACCTCCGAAGATCGCGGCCATCGCGGCGCAAAAGCCGAAACCGAAGGCGGTCGAGCTGACCCCGGTCGAACGCCGCGCACGGGAAGTGGCGGCGTTCAGGGCGCAGACCCGGACGCAGGTGGGCCTTCTGGTGATCGGCGGGGGGCTGATGCTCTTGGCCGGGCTTTACACTCCTGCAAGTTTCATGAGCCACTTCATCGTCTTCGTGCTGGCAGTCTTTGTCGGCTTTTCGGTGATCTGGAACGTCAGCCACAGCCTGCACACGCCCCTGATGGCAATCACCAACGCGATCTCGTCGATCATCATCCTGGGCGCCCTGATGCAGATCGGGTCGGGCAACTGGCTGGTGGTGATCCTTGCCGCACTTTCGGTCTTCATGGCCGGGATCAACATTTTCGGTGGCTTCATGGTCACAAGGCGCATGCTTGCCATGTTCCAGAAATCGTAAGGGGCGCTGACCATGGATTACGGATTCACCACGGCGGCTTATGTCGTTGCAGCGGTTCTCTTCATCCTCTCGCTTGGGGGGCTTTCGGGGCAGGAAAGCGCCAAGCGCGCGGTCTGGTACGGCATCGCCGGCATGGCCCTGGCGGTTGCCGCCACGCTTTACGGCCCCGGCGCGGGTAACTGGCTGATCAGCCTTGCGATGATCGTGGTTGGCGGAGCGATTGGCTGGGTTGTCGCCCAGCGGGTCCAGATGACCGAAATGCCGCAGCTTGTGGCCGCAATGCACAGCCTTGTCGGCCTTGCGGCGGTCTTCATCGGCTTCAACACCCATATCGAAATGGTCCGCGTCCTTGGGCTGGACGAGGCCGCCCGCGCCGTCCTTGACGGCTTCGCTGCTGTCGTGGCGCACAAATCGGGGGTCGAGGTCACGATCCTGCGGGTCGAGACCTTTCTTGGCGTCTTTATCGGAGCGGTGACCTTCACCGGGTCGGTCATTGCCTTCGGCAAGCTTGCCGGTCGCGTGGACGGCAAGGCGAAAAAGCTGCCGGGCGGGCATGTTCTGAACGCCTCCGCCGCGATCATCTCGCTGGTGCTGCTGGTCGTCTATCTTCAGACGGGTTCGACTTTGGCCCTGATCGGCATGACCGTCGCGGCGCTGTTCATCGGCTATCACCTGATCATGGGGATCGGCGGGGCGGACATGCCGGTCGTCGTGTCGATGCAGAACAGCTATTCCGGCTGGGCGGCGGCGGCGATCGGCTTTTCGCTGTCGAACGACCTGCTGATCGTCGTCGGCGCGCTGGTCGGCTCTTCGGGTGCGATCCTGTCCTACATCATGTGCAAGGCGATGAACCGGTCGTTCATAAGCGTGATCCTGGGCGGCTTCGGCGGCACCACCGGCCCCGCGATGGAAGTCACGGGCGAGCAGATCGCCATCGACGCCGAAGGTGTGGCCGCGGCGCTGAACGATGCCGACAGCGTCATCATCATTCCCGGCTACGGCATGGCGGTGGCGCAGGCGCAGCAGTCCGTCAGCGAGCTTACCCGCAAGCTGCGCGCCAAGGGCAAGACCGTGCGTTTCGCCATCCACCCGGTCGCGGGGCGTCTGCCGGGCCACATGAACGTGCTTCTGGCCGAGGCCAAGGTGCCCTACGACATCGTCATGGAGATGGACGAGATCAACGAGGACTTCCCCAATACCGACGTGGCCATTGTGATCGGGTCGAACGACATCGTGAACCCGGCGGCGCAGGAAGACCCGAACTCTCCCATCGCCGGGATGCCGGTCCTGGAGTGCTGGAAGGCCAAGCAGGTGTTCGTCTCCAAGCGCGGGCAGGGCACCGGCTATTCCGGGATCGAGAACCCCTTGTTCTACAAGGAAAACACCCGGATGTTCTACGGCGACGCCAAGAAATCTCTGGACGCACTTCTGCCGATGATCGATTAGGTCAGGGGGCTTTCCCGGCAGCCTCCGAGAAAGTCTCCAGCATCAGGCCCTGCAGCTTGATCTGCAGGGCAGCTGTTGCGGTGCGGACGTTGGCCTGCGCCGTCTCGACCGCCGCCCGGTCGAAGGGGCGCGCCGCTGCGGCCGCAAACATCGCCGCCCGTGCCTGCCGCAACTCTTGCAGAACGGCGCTGAAGTCGCCCCGGCTTTCGGCAAGATCCTTTCGGAACGCGCTGCGCGTCTCGGCCGGCAATGCGGACCAGCCTTCGCCCAGCCCGGCGCTTTCGGCCGCATCGCGCAGCGCGCCCAGCCGAAGGATCAGGCCAAGCGTCACCGCATTTGCCAAGAGAGACGCGCCAAGCACGATCCACAACATCGCCCGCCAGCCGCCGGTCATTCGATGACTCCCCCTGGGTTCGCATCGCCGAAAAGTGCTGCCGGATCGCCGGTCGCCAATTCGATCAGCAGGGCATCCTCGTCGAACCCGGCCGGCGGCAGGCGCGCCACCACGAAGGGAGTGGCAAGCAGAAGGGCTGCAAAGGCTGCGGGGCCGACCCGGGCGGTCCAGCCGGCCCGGCGCAGGGCCGGCGCAGCGCGCCGTTCCGCATGGACCCGGGCAAGCACCGCCTCGGTCACGGCGATGTCGTCGAACGGCACCTGCGCCGCCGCGCGGATCTGCCGGTCAAGCGCATCGTCCTGGTCTGGATGGGGCAGGGTCATGGGTCATGTCCTTCAGTCGGCGCGCAGGCCAAGGCTGCGCAGGGTGCGTCGGGCGCGGACCAGAAGTTGTTCCACCGCGCCCGGAGAGATGTCCAGTGTTTCGGCGATGCCATGCGTGTCCAGCCCTCCGACCGCTGCCAGCAGGATCGCCAGCCGCTGCCGGTCGGGCAGGGTGGCCAACGCCTTGCGGGTCAGGACCAGTTCTTGCCGTCCGGCCAGCGCCTGTTCCGTCGCGGGGGCGGGATCAGCCACGAGATCGTCCGCCCCCGGACCGCCGCCGAGGCCCAGGATGCGGCGCAGCTTCAGCTTGCGCAGCCGGTCGATGCAGAGGCGGATTGCAATGGCGTAGATCCAGGTTGACGCCTTTGCCCGGGTCGGATCGAAGCGCGCGGCGTTCTGCCAGACCCGCAGGAATGCCTCCTGCACGACGTCCTCGGCGTCCGAAGGGTTGCCAAGATAGCGTGCAGCAACGGCAGTCAGCCCAGGCCCATGCCGCGCCACAAGCCGGCCAAGGGCCGCATCCTGGCCTTGTGCGATTGCGCCAAGCAGGGCTGCGTCGGCACTCTCCTGCGCTGGCGGCACTCTCAGACTCCCGGGCCATCGGGATCTACCCTAGGCGATGGAGACGCGGACGGCCAGATCGGCCGTCCGCAAGCGCAGGTGCCTAGCGCTTCCATTCGCGCGTCGTGTTGACGGTGCGCCCGAACTGGCCGGTCGTGGTAATGTTGGTCTTCACGCTGTCCTTGGTGATTTCGCGGTTCAGCTTCTTGGTTGCGGTAAAGCCATTCGGGCCGGTTATCGCGCTGTCACGGGTGCACGCGGCGCCGGACTCACCCTGCTCGCAGCTTCCGGCATAGGTGACGGTTCCACCATTCTTCCCGGTGAGGGTTCCCGAATAGCCGTCGGCAAGGGCAGCAGTCGGACCTGCGGCAAGGGAGGCAAGGATCATCAGTCTGGCAAATTTGGTCATCGGTCTGCTCCGTTTTCAAGGTTGCGGGGAAAAGTCAGTGCGGCCGCGGTCACCTCGCCGCTGGCGTCGCCGTCAAGTCGGCCGAAGATCACGCCGGCCCAGGTCCCGTCCTGCGCATGAGCTGCGTGGGAGGCAAGGATCAGGGGCAACGCAAGGGCAAGGCGGCGGGCAGGCATGGCGGGGGTCCTTTCGGCATCCGGGTCTGCTGCTGATACGCTAGGGCTGCGTCCGTCCTACGCGGTCTGCCCGAAAAACCTTCGCACCCTGCGGGACCGGCACGGCTTTTGCGCAACACCCGGGCGGCATACGGATGTATCCCGGCATTTTTCTGGATCGGCGGCGGGGGGCGTCCTACCTCTCAGGCATCTGCTGATGAAAGAACAAGGCCATGCCCCCGATCCCCGACCATCCCTTGCGCTATGCAACGGTGAACGAACTTCACGCGCGCCCGTTCCCGGCGCTGGAACTGCCCTCGACCGCGGTCTATGTCGCGATCAAGGAACCGGTTCAGGCGCAGAACCGCGACCGGAGCCTTGACCGCGCGCATCTTTTGGCGCTTCTCGACCGGCACGGGTCGCCGCATCCGCAGCCTGATGCCACGCATTTTCAGGGCCCAATCGGCAGGGCCGACCTGAAATGGGAAAGCCACACCGAATTCGTGACCTACACCGCCTTCTCGCGCGGGCTGTCGAAACGCCCGTTCGATCCTGCCGATGCCGAGATCCTGCCCGAGGACTGGCTCTCTGCCGCGCCCGGCAGGCGCCTGACCTCGGCAATGATCCGGGTCGCGCCGATGCCCGAAAGCGATGCCGAGCTTCTGGCGCAGGTCGATAACTGGTTCGTGCCGGAAAGCCTGGCCGTTGCCCGTGTGGTCGACGGGGCGGCGGTTGTGGCGGGCGACTTCCGCATCGATCCGGCGGGCCACATACGCTTTGCTGTCTTCGTCAAGCCCGGCACCGGGCCGCGCCGGATCGGCCGGATCGTCCAGCGCCTGTGCGAGATCGAGACCTACCGGGCGATGTCGATGCTGGGCCTGATGCGGTCGCGCGACCTGTCGGGTCGGCTGAACGCGCTGGACCCAAGGCTGTCGGCGCTGGTTTCGGGCCTCGACGATGCCGAACCCGCCCCCGAGGCGGCGCTGCATGACCTGCTTACGATCTCGGCGGAACTGGAAAGCCTGGCGGTGCAGTTTTCCTTCCGTTTCGGCGCGACCTCGGCCTATGAGGCGATCGTCAACCAGCGGATCGAGGTGTTGCGCGAAACCCGGATCGAAGGCCGGCAGACTTTTGGCGAGTTCATGATGCGCCGCTACGATCCGGCGATGCGCACGGTCAAATCAGCCGAGAACCGGCTGCAGGCGATGGGCGAACGCGCCCAGCGCGCGGCCGAGCTTTTGCGCACCCGGGTGGATGTGGAACGTTCGGCCCAGAACCAGAAGCTTCTGGAAAGCATGGACAAGCGGGCGGACCTGCAACTGCGGCTTCAGCGCACGGTCGAGGGCCTGTCGGTGGTGGCGATCAGCTATTACGCGGTGAACCTGACGGCCTACCTTGCCTATCCCCTGACCGAGCCCCTGGGCATGACCCACGGGATGACCATGGCGATCCTGACTCCGCTGATCGTTGTCGCGGTCTGGCTTGGTGTCCGCCGCATTCGCAACCATCTGGAATAGAACAGGATTTTTCTGCGAAAAATCCCACCGCCTATTCTTCGCAGAAGAATCGTCTTTGTCCGGATTTCGCCCTACCGCCCCCGGATGCGCGGATCCAGCGCATCGCGCAAGCCGTCGCCGATGTAGTTGACGCTCAGCACGGTCAGCGAGATCGCGAGACCCGGATAGATCACCCGCGCCGGGTTGGTCTGCATGTATTCCAGGCCCTCGAACAAGAGCCGCCCCCAGGTCGGGAAGTCCGGCGGAAAGCCCAGGCCCAGGAAGCTGAGCACGCTTTCGGTGATGATCGCCTCGGCCACGCAAAGTGTCGCCGCCACCATCACGGGTGAGACGACGTTCGGCAGGATGTGCCGCACGATCACCCGGCGCGGGGTGGAGCCGATCGACCGTGAGGCCAGCACATATTCGCGTTCCTTCAGCGCCAGCACCTCGCCGCGCACGATCCGTGCGGCCTGCATCCAGCTGGTGATCCCGATGGCCGTCACGATCAGCGCGAAAGCCCCAAGCTCTGGCCCCAGCACCCCCGCGATCCGGTCGCGGAAGAGCATCACCATGACGAGGAGAAGCGGGATCAGCGGCAGGGCCAGGAACATGTCTGTCAGCCGCATGAGCGGGCCGTCGAGCCGCTTGAAATAGCCGGCCAGCACCCCGACCAGCGTGCCAAGAACCACCGCGATCACCATGGCGACCATCCCCACGGCCAGGCTGACCCGCCCCGCCGCCATCATCCGTTGCATCGTGTCGCGGCCGAGGTGGTCGGTGCCCATTGGATGCGCGAAACTGGAGCCGAGGTTCTTCGACTTCAGTGCCTCGGCCACCGACAGCTTTTCCGGCTGCCAGACCAGCGGTCCGAGGATGGAAAAGAGAACAAGAAGGCCGATGACCACCAGCCCGAACATCGCGCCGCGATGCTTCTTGAACTGTGCCCAGACCGCGCTGCGCTGTGATTCTGGCAGGGCCTGGACAGCGTTGGTGTCAGTCATAGCGGATCCTCGGGTCAAGCATGCCGTAAAGGATGTCGGCAATCAGGTTGAACAGCACGATCAGGATCGCGAAGATGAAGGCCAGCGTCTGCACCGTCGGCAGGTCATTGCCATGGATCGCCTGAATGAGCTGCGACCCGATCCCGTTCACCCCGAACAGGTTCTCGGTGATGATCGCGCCGCCGAAGATCGAAGGGATGCCAAGAGCGATCACCGTTACCACCGGGATCAGCGAGTTGCGAAGGACGTGTTTCAGCACCACCGTGCGCTCCGGCATCCCCTTGGCGCGGGCGGTGCGCACGTAGTCCTGGCCCATGTTCTCCAGCATCGACGACCGCATGTAGCGGCTGATCGCGGCGGCATTGGCCAGGCCGAGAACCATCACCGGCATCGCCATCTGGCGGAGTTGTTTCAGGAAGCTTTCCCAGTCCGTCACCTGCAGCGTGGTGTCGTATTTGGTCGGGAACCAGCCCAGCCAGACCGCGAAGATGATGATGAACACCGTGCCGCTGAAGAAGGTCGGTACCGAAAAGCCGACCATCGCGAAAAGGGTGCCGGCCTGGTCGAACAAAGAATACTGCCGGTAGGCCGAATAGATCCCGATTGGCAGCGCGATCAGGACGCCGACCAGATAGGCTGTGCCGATCACGGTCAGCGTCTGGGGAATGCGCTCGCCGATCTGGGCAAACACCGGCGATCGGCTTTGGTAGCTGATGATCCGCTGCATGCCCTCGGCGTAATTCGTACCGAAAATCGCGTCGAAGCCGTTCAAGGGCTCGACCCAGAAGAACTGCTTCAGCCACAGAAGATAGCGGACATGCAAAGGCTCGTTGACCCCCATGGCTTCGAGGATCTTGGCCCGTATCTCGGGCGGCACCGTCAGCGGGATTTCCGAGGCCGGGCTTCCCGGCGCAAAATCAACCAGCAGGAAAATGACAAGACTGATCAAGAGAAGCGTCGGGATGGCCAGCAAAAGCCGTCTCAGCGTGAAGGTGAGCATGGGCGGGCGCCTCGGATCATCGGTCTTGGGATGGGTGAATGCAGGGGCCGCGACAGCCCCTGCAGGATAGGGCGGGCATTGCAGCCCCCCCTACATTCATGTCACTTCACGCGGAACCAGTCAGAGGCGTTCCACAGTTCGCTGTCCCAGGTGTTCAGCACCACGCCGCCAAGCGTGTTCGACTTGGCCGAAAGGCGCCCGCGATCCACCAGCGGGATGACCGAGTTGCTGTCCTTGGTCAGCATGTCGTTCAGGCGACGACCGATTGGGCCACGTGCCTCGTCGCCCGAAGCAGCGGAAAGCTCGGCAATATTCGCATCGAAGGCAGGGTCGCAGAAGCGGACGGTGTTTTCGCCCTGCCACTGGTTTGCCGGTGACGCGATCGCTTCGCACCGGTATGCGGCAAGATAGGCTTCGGGATCGGTGCCGTCGAAGTTGTTGGCGAACATCTGCACGTCAGCGTAGAACTTCTGCAGCGTATCCGGGTTGCCGGCGTCGCCACCGAAGAAGACCGACGCGTCGATCGACTTCAGCTCGACCTCGATGCCGATGCTTTCCCACCAGGACTTGACCACGGTCTGGATGTCCTGACGAACCGGGTTCACCGAGGTCTGGTACAGGATCGACAGTCGAACGTCGCCCTTTTCACGAACCCCGTCGCCGTCGCCATCAACCCAGCCTGCGGCTTCCAGAAGCGCCTTGGCACCTTCGATATCCTGCTTCAGGCAACCGGTGTTGTCGCTGGCAAAGGCAGCCGGGGCAGGCACGAGGTTGCAGGTCGGACGGCCCGCATTGCCATAGCCCACGTCCACCAGGATCTGGCGGTCGATGGCCATCGACAGCGCCTGGCGCACTGCCGGGTCGCTCATGAACGGGTGCGGATGCGCGACCGTCGAGCGTTCTCCTTCAGCAAGCTCAGCCGACGGGTTGGTCAGGTTGACTTCCAGACGCTCGACCAGCGTTCCGAAAGCCGAGATGAACGTGCCGGTGCCGCCAGCCGCCATGGCCGCTTGCTGTTCCGGGTTGATCTGGGTGTTCCAGGCGTAATCGAACTCGCCGGTTTCCATGACGGCGCGGGCCGCCCCTTGAGCATCTCCGCCGCCCTTCAGGGTCAGCGTCGCAAAGGCGGGCTTGGCCGGATCGCGGTAGTTGGGGTTCGCGGTGAAGCTGACAACGTCGTTCGTCTTGAACTCGGTGACAACATAAGGCCCGGTGCCGATCGGGGCAAAGTTCTGGTCGGTGCAGGACTGGGCTGCAGCGCCAAGGCAGTTGGCAAACTGCGCCATCTGCAGGATCGGCGCCTGGGCGCCCACGAAAGCGGTGTAGGGGTAAGGTTTCGGTGCGTCGAAGGTGACGATAACCGTCAGCGGGTCGGGCGTTTCGACCGACGCGACGCCGATGTACTTCGCCCCTTGCGAGCATCCGCCTTCGGGGTGGGTGCAGTATTCCCAGGTAAACTTGACGTCAGCGCTGGTCACGGGCGTGCCGTCGGACCAAAGGAGGCCTTCTTGCAGCTTCCATGTGATCTGGGTCGTGTCGGCTGAAATGCCGCCATTCTCCATTGTCGGAATCTCGGCTGCAAGGCGCGGGAAGATGGCTCCCGTCTCGTCAAAACCGGCAAGCGGCTCGACGGTCAACGATGCTGCTTCGATTTCCTTGGTTCCCGAAGACAGATACGGGTTCATGGTTGATACGGCCTGCCAATAGAGGACATTGACGTTGCCGTCAGCCCCCCGTGCCGAATGCGACTCGGCAAAGGCCGCTGGCGCGAAGGCCAGGGCGGTGGCTGCGCCCAGAAGGGCGGTTCTCAGGTTCATTGGGTCACTCCTTGTTGGTTGCGCTCGTTTTTTGCCTCGGACGCGCCGGTTGGCCCGGCGTCAGAAGGGTTCTTGTAAAGGTGGCAGGCGACCAGACGGCCCGGTTCGACCTCGATCAGGCCGGGCTTCACGGTCAGGCAGATGTCCATGACCTTCGGGCAGCGGGTGCAGAA
>JANOER010000164.1:0-29163 GCA_031441285.1 Rhodobacterales bacterium | reverse complement strand
GGGCGGCAGCACCTGTCGCGGCTGCGGCTTCTGGCCGATCCCGACCTGCAACCGGTGCGGATCGCGCGCGGGGCGCTGGCGGGTCTGGGGCCAGAGCGGACGATGGTCGTCTCGCCGCAGCACCGGGTGCTGGTGACGGGCGCCCGGGCCGAGCTTTTGTTCGGCGAAGCGGAAGTGCTGGTTCCGGCCAGGCACCTGATCGGCCAGGCCGAGGTGACCCGGACCCTGCCCAAGGACGGCGTGACCTACATCCACATCCTCTTTGACCGCCACGAGATCGTGCAGTCGGACGGGATCTGGACCGAAAGCTTCCAGCCGGCGGAACGGACCCTGTCGGCGATGGAGGCCGAGGTGCGCGACGAGATTCTGGCGATCTTCCCGGACCTTGCCGCCGACACCAGCGCCTATGAAGGCGCGCGGATGTCGCTGAAGTCGCATGAGGCAATGGTGCTGTTCGCCCGCTAGGGCGGATCAAGGCGCGGCGTGGATCCCAGACCGGGATGTGACGCAATCGCGACCTTTGCGTAAAAGCCGACAGGTTAAGCAGGCGTAAAGCCAGGGGCTGCTATGGCTTGATCCGGGTGTGAAAACGGGTGTGTCTGATGGCAGCGCAGGGCAATGCCGCGCCGGTCATCATCAAACGAAAGAAGGTCGTCGTGGGCGGCGGTCACCATGGCGGGGCCTGGAAAGTGGCCTACGCTGACTTTGTGACCGCGATGATGGCCTTCTTTCTGTTGATGTGGCTTTTGAACGCGACGACGGAAAAGCAGCGAAAGGGGATTTCGGATTACTTCAATCCGACGATCCCGGTGAACCGGATTTCCGGCGGGGGGGACGGCGCCTTTGGTGGCGACAGCGTCTTTGCCGAAGAGACCATGGCCCATACCGGCACTGGTGCGATGGACCGCAAGACCTCGCCTTCGTCGACCGACGCCGCGGGCGACGAAAGCGGGCGTGGCGCTGCCGGGGAAGGCAAGGCGCAGTCCGAACTGGAGGATGTCGAAAAGGCGCTGATGGCGCGCGGTGGCGAAAGCAACTCGATGGAGCAGCTTCTGCGTCACGTCGTGACCAAGGTGACCGACGAAGGCCTGGTGATCGAGATTTTCGATTTGCCGGATACGCCGCTGTTCAAGGGCGAAACCGCAGTGCCGACGCCGGTCACGCAGGACGTCGCCGACCTTCTCGCCGAGGTACTGAGCCTGACCACCAACGAGATCGCCGTGAACGGTCATTTGCGTGCCTATCCGGTGACGCTGATCGACAATCCGGTCTGGACCCTGTCGGCCGACCGCGCTCAGGCCATCCGCTCTACGCTTGAGGCTGCGGGTCTGGCGCCCGAGAGGATGCAGCGAATCGCGGGGTTTGCCGACCGGAAGCCTGCGACATCCGACCCTGCCGGGCTGCGCAATAACCGGATCGAGATCGTCCTCTTGCGGCGCGACCGCTGAGAACTGTCTTGCATTTTAGCCGTTAGGCCGATGTTAAGCCGCCCGCGTGCAGTTTCGCCTGATCAGGGTCCGAAGCAGCAGAAAGGCGCTTTCCCATGACGATCTCCTCCTCGCTTTCGGCGGGCGTGTCCGGGCTGAATGCCAATGCGACGCGACTCGCCTCGATTTCCGACAACATCGCCAACTCATCAACCTACGGCTACAAGCGCGCTTCGACCGATTTCACCAGCCTGGTCATCACCTCGAACCGGGGGGCCGGCACCTATTCCGCCGGGGGGGTCCGGGCGTCGACGGTGCGCCTGATCGAAGAACGGGGGGATCTTGTCGGCACCGGCAATGCCCTTGACCTCGCCATTGCCGGCCGGGGAATGTTGCCGGTGATCAACGAAGTGGCGCTGGGCAACGCGCTAAGCGATACGCCGCTTCTGATGACCCGCACCGGCAGCTTCCGGACCGATGCCGAAGGGGTGATGAAGACCGATTCAGGTCTGGTTCTTCTGGGCTGGCCCGCGAATGCCGATGGCACCTTTCCGGCGAACCCGCGCGATACGATCTCGGGTCTGGTGCCGATCGTGATCAACACCAACCAGACCGCCGGCGATCCGACGACGGCCATGAACCTGGGGGTGAACCTGCCGGCGACCTATACGGTAGCAGGCTCTACCGCTTCGCCGCCGCCGCTTTCGGTGGAGTATTTCGGCAACCTCGGCACCTCGGAATCGCTGGAGGTGACTTTCGTTCCGGTCGTTCCGGCGACCGGTGCGTCAAACCAGTGGACCATGCAGATCCGCGATTCCGCCTCTGGCGGGGCGCTGATCGGCGAGTATAGCCTGACCTTCGACGATTCTCGCGGCGCAGGGGGCACGCTGGCCGGGGTCTCGGTGATTTCGGGCGGGGCCTACAACGCGGCGGACGGAACGCTGTCGATGACGGTCGCTGGCGGGCCGATGACCGTGGGGATCGGGCGGCTTGGCGATCCGAACGGTCTGACGCAGCTTTCCGACAGCTTTGCCCCGGTGTCGATCACCAAGAACGGCTCGCCGGTCGGGAACCTGACCACGATCGAGGTCGATGAGAAAGGTTATGTGAACGCCACCTATGACACCGGCTTTACCCGACGGCTTTACCAGATCCCGATCGTTGACGTGCCGAACCCGAACGGCCTTCTGTCGCTGTCCAACCAGACCTACCAGGTCTCGCCCGAGTCCGGGTCGTTCTTCCTGTGGGACGCCGGCTCGGGGCCGACCGGGTCGATCCAGGGCTATTCGCGCGAGGGGTCGAAAACCGACGTCGCGGGCGAGCTGACCAGCCTGATCCAGACCCAGCGGGCCTATTCCTCGAACTCCAAGGTCATCCAGTCCGTTGACGAGATGCTTCAGGAAACCACGAACATAAAGCGGTGATAGGGGATGAGCATCACCTCAGCCCTCGGGTCCGCGCTGTCGGGCCTGTCGGCCACCTCGCGGCAGGCCGAAATCCTGTCCTCGAACGTGGCCAACGCAACGACGCCCGGCTATGCCCGGCGCGAGGTCGGCCTGCGCGCGGCCGTTCTTGCCGGGACCGGTCAGGGCGTATCGGTCAGCGGGGTCAGCCGCGACGTCGACCGGCAGTTGCTGGCCGAACGCCGTCTGGCGGCTGCGGGCGACGGCGATCGCAGCATCCGGGCCGCATTCCTGCAACGCATGGAGCAGGCGCTTGGAACGCCGGACAGTCCGGGGTCGCTTGCAGCCAGGGTTGCCGCTTTCGATCAGGCGCTGGTCGAGGCCAGCGGCCGGCCCGAACAGCAGGCCCGCCTGCAGGCGATCGCCAGCACTGCAAGCAGCCTGATCTCTGGCCTGGCCACGGCAACGGATGACATCCAGACCGCCCGCGCCACCGCCGACCGGCAGATCGCCGAAGAGGTGGTCAAGCTGAATTCAACCCTCGCCCAGCTGCAGGACCTGAACGTCGAGCTTCGGTCCTTCTCGGGGGCGGGGCGCGATGTCTCGGCGCTGCTTGATGAACGGCAGCGGCTGGTCGACACGATTTCCGCCATTGTCCCGATCCGCGAGATCAGCCGGGACCAGAACCAGATCGCGCTGTTCACCATCGGCGGGGCGCCGTTGCTTGAGGGATCGGCCTCGGTCTTCGGCTTCACGGCCACCCACACCATCACACCTGAAATGACGCAGGGCCTGGGCGGCCTTTCGGGCCTCACCCTCAACGGCCGACCCTATGATACCGCCGGGTCGGCCAGCCCGATCCTTGGCGGCACCCTTGGCGGGCTTTTCGCGCTGCGAGACGAAATGGCGGTCGCGGCGCAAGCAAAGCTGGATGCTGTCGCCCGTGATCTGGTGGAACGCTTTTCGGCCACCGGGCTTGACGCGACGCTGCTTCCCGGCACTCCGGGGCTATTCACCGATGCGGGCCTTGCCTTCC
The DNA here is from genome assembly GCA_031441285.1 of Rhodobacterales bacterium. Classification (GTDB taxonomy): domain Bacteria; phylum Pseudomonadota; class Alphaproteobacteria; order Rhodobacterales; family Rhodobacteraceae; genus Tabrizicola. The sequence goes on along the minus strand of JANOER010000164.1, from coordinate 25,297 downwards.
TGCCGCTGAACGAGACCGGCCTTGCCGGGCGCCTTCGGCTGAACGCGGCGGCCGATCCCGTTCAGGGCGGCGCGCTCTTCCGGCTGCGCGACGGGCTGGGAGCGGTGACGGAGGGTCCGCCCGGAAATGGTGCACTTTTGGGCGCGCTGCACGCGGCATTTGGTGCTGCGCGGCCCCTTGGCTCGCCCGGCTTCGTCCCTGGCAATCGCAGCTTTGCCGCACTGGCGGGGGACGTCATGTCCGATACCGCCGTGCACCGGCTTGCGGCCGAGGCGGAGCAGTCGTTCAGCGGCGCAAGGCTGACCGCGCTCAGCGATCTTGAAGCGCAGAACGGGGTCGACACAGACCAGGAGATGCAGGCTCTTCTGGTGATCGAAAAGAACTATGCGGCCAATGCAAAGGTGATCCAGGCAGTGAACGACATGATCGATACGCTTATCCGGCTTGGCGCATGACCCGGCTTTCGGTGGGCGACGCCAGCCTGACGAACATCCTTGCCCGACAGGGGGCGGACCTGCGCGCGCAAGTAAGCCGCGCCGCGCAAGAGGTGACGACCGGGCAGCACAGCGATCTGGCGCAAGCGCTGCGCGGCGATGTCTCGCCGCTTCTTGCCATCGACGCGAGCCTTACGCGGCTGCAAGCCTACAGGACCACGACGCAGGATGCAGCCTTGCAGACTGCGGCGCAGCAGACTGCCATGGCCGGCCTGTCCTCGCTTGCCGGGGGGATCAGCACGACGCTTCTGGGCGCGCGCGATTTTCAGACCCAGGCGCAGATCGGCGCCATCGCCGCCGATGCCCGTGGCCGGCTGGACAGCGCCATCGGACTTGTGAACACCCAGGCCGCCGGTCGGGCGACGTTTTCCGGGGTCGCGACGGACACGGCTCCGCTTGGCACGGCGGATGACCTTCTGGCCGCACTTGAAACGGCCGCCATCGGGGCCACCACGGCGGGAACCGTCGCGGCGGCGGTGACGTCCTGGTTCGCCGATCCGCTGGGCTATGGCAGCTTCTATCGGGGCGGATCTGCGCTTTCGCCGGCACCCGTCGCACCGGGAGAAGCCGCCGACCTGTCCACCACCGCGCTTGACCCTGCGATCCGTGACACGCTTGCAGGCTTTGCGCTGGCAGCACTGATCGACCGGGGGCTTCTGGCCGGAAACCCGGAAGAACGCGCCCGTCTTGCCCAACAGGCCGGGCAGGTGCTTTTGACCACCGAAGATGCGCGGATCACGCTGGCGGCCGGCATCGGTTCGGTCGAAGCGCAAATCGAGGCCGCGCGCACCCGCAACGGCGCCGAGGAGACCGCGCTGGGGATCCTTCGGTCCGACATTGGCGCGGCCGATCCCTATGAGGCCGCCACCCGGCTGGAGGCCGCCCGCTCGCAGCTAGAATCGCTCTATCTCGTCACCGCCCGCGTCTCGCGGCTCAGCCTTGTGGAGTTCCTGCGATGATGCGGTTCCTGCTTGCCTTTCTTCTGTCCGCGACTGCCGCCATGGCAGGCCCGATCCGGATCAAGGACCTGGTGGAATTCGACGGCGTGCGCGGCAACGATCTGGTGGGATACGGCCTTGTCGTCGGATTGAACGGCACCGGCGACGGGATCCGCAACGCGCCCTTCACCGAAGAAATCATGGCCAATCTTCTGGAACGCCTGGGCGCGAATGTCACCGGCGAGGAGTTCCGCCCGAAGAACGTGGCCGCGGTCTTCGTGACCGCTCAGCTGCCACCCTTTGCCCGGGCGGGAATGCGGATCGACGTGACGGTTTCGGCGATCGGCGATGCGAAAAGTCTTCTGGGTGGCACGCTGATCATGACTCCGCTGAACGGGGCGGACGGGCAGATTTATGCGGTGGCGCAAGGCACGATCATCGCGGGGGGCGTCTCGGCCGAAGGGGACGCCGCGCGGGTGGTGCAGGGGGTGCCGACCTCGGGAGGCATTCCGTCGGGCGCGCGGGTAGAGCGTGAGGTAGAGTTCGACTTCGCCGGTCTGCCGGTCCTGCGCCTGGCGCTGAAGTCGGCCGATTTCACCACGGCAGAACGGATCGAACGGGCGATCAACGCCGATTTCGGGCGCGGGATCGCCAGTATGCAAGATGCGGGGACGGTGGCTATCGATATCGAGGCGGCCGGGATGCGGTCACCCGCGCATGTGCTCAGCCGGATCGAGGGGATCCTGGTCGAACCCGAAACACGGGCGCGGGTGGTGGTCGATCAGCGGTCGGGAACGATCGTGATGGGGGCCGATGTACGGATCAGCCGGGTGGCCGTGGCCCAGGGCAACCTGACGCTTCGGGTGGAAGAAAGCCCGCTGGTCGTGCAGCCGAACCCGTTCAGCGACGGCGAGACGGTGGTCGTTCCCCGCACCAACGCCGAGATCGGCATGACCGGCACCGGACTTGCCGAAGTGCAGGGCGGGACGGATCTTGCCGAGGTGGTGGCCGGGCTGAACGCGCTCGGCGTGGCCCCGCATGACATGATCGACATCCTGAAAAGCATCAATGCGGCTGGGGCGCTTCATGCCGAGTTCCTGGTGAACTAGGGGGCGATCCCAGCCGCCTATCCCTCCCGTGGCCGGTCGGTCTTCGCTGCACACGGCGATGAGCGCCCGGAACGGAAGCGAAGAGCGGACCGGGACGCCACTGCGGGCGTCGTTCAGGCGGCCTTGGGCAGAAGCGTGACCCGGGTTCCCCAGGGATCGCGCATCCGGTCGGACCCGCCACGCGCGCCTATCGCCGCGATCTCGGCGGCATCGGCGGCCAGGACAAGTTCCGCAAGCCCGGTTGCCGGCTCGGCTCGGATCCCGGCCCCCCGGCTGTTCCAGACGTTGGTCGCGATGTGGTGGTGATACCCGCCCGACCCATAAAATGCAGCGGCGCTATAGCGGGCCATGACCGGCAACCCAAGCAGGTCAGCGTAGAAAGCCTCGGCTTCCGGAATGGCCCCGACCTGCAGATGGACATGGCCGACAACCAGACCACTTGGTGCGCCGGCCCAGGTCTTGTCGGCCGCCTGCGCCAGGTCGTTCAGATCCAGCCTTTCGGTCGCCATGCGAAGGGCCCCGTCAGCGTTGCGCCAAAGGTCGCGCCGGCGATCGGCGTAGACTTCGATCCCATTGCCTTCGGGGTCCGCAAGATAGATCGCCTCGCTGACCAGATGGTCAGAGGCCCCTTGCAGCTGCACGCCGATACTCGTTGCGTGCCGCAACCAGCTGCCAAGCGCCGGCCGGGAGGGCATCAGGAAAGCGGTGTGAAAGAGACCGGCTTCACGCGGGTCCGACCTGCGCGCCGAGCGGTCGCCAATCAGCTTGACCAGCCGCTTTCCGTCCGTACCCAGAACCACCTGATCGGCGGTCTCATTCAGAACGTCCAGCCCAAGGGTTCGTTTGTAGAACTCCGAGACGCCGGGCAGATCATGCACGGTCAGGGCGATATGAGCGATTTCGATTGGTGCGGATGCGGTCGACATGGGCATTTCCTTTCGGGACCAACGTCACTAATATGATTAGACTTCGGTCTGATCACAACTTGCGCTCGTGAACAGAGGCTCTCTCATCCCGGCATACCGGCGATCACCCCAGCTTGGCGCTGTCTCAACAAGAGAGCCCGATGTGCCGCCTGCCCCGCCGGGGTCCGCGCATGAGGTAGGGCCACGGTTGACCCGACCGGGTGCCGGGCGTAATCGGGAGGCGCATCCGGAAAAAAGCGAGCTCTTCCTTGGCCATTCATCTGCACAAGACCGATCTTCCCGACGGGCTGACCTTCGGCCCCGTTGTCGCCATCGACACCGAAACCATGGGCCTTGACCCGCGCCGCGACCGGCTGTGCGTGGTGCAGCTTTCGGACGGGTCGGGCGACGCACATCTGGTGCAGATCCTGCGCGGCCAGACCCGGGCTTCGAACCTGGAACGGCTTCTGGCCGACCCCGCGACGCTGAAGCTTTTCCACTTCGGGCGCTTCGACATTGCCGTGCTGAAGCAGGCCTTCGGGGTGACCACCGCGCCGGTCTGGTGCACCAAGATTGCCTCGAAGCTGATCCGCACCTTCACCGACCGGCACGGGCTGAAATACCTGCTGGCGGATCTGGTCGGTGTCGATGTCTCGAAGCAGCAGCAGACCAGCGACTGGGGCGCTGCTGACCTGACCGAGGCGCAGCGTGAGTATGCTGCGTCCGACGTGCTGTACCTGCACCAGCTGAAAGCCGAACTGGAAGCACGGCTAAAGCGCGAAGGCCGGACGGTGCTGGCGCAGGGCTGTTTCGATTTCCTGCCGGTCCGGGCAGAGCTTGACCTTCTTGGCTGGGACGACACGAATGACATCTACCACCACTGACTTCCTTGCGACCGGCCAAAGGGTGATCCGCCGCGAGGCGGAGGCGCTGGACGCGCTGGCCGGGGCCTTGGGGGCCAGCTTTTCCACGGCTGTCGGGCTTTTGATGGCCGCGAAGGGCCGGGTGATCGTCTCGGGGATGGGCAAGTCGGGCCACATCGCGCGCAAGATCGCGGCGACCTTTGCCAGCACCGGGACGCCCGCGCATTTCGTCCACCCGGCCGAGGCCAGCCACGGCGACCTTGGCATGGTGGCCGAAGGCGATGTGCTGATCGTGCTGTCGAACTCGGGCGAGACCACCGAACTGGCCGACATCGTCGCCCATGCCAAACGCTTCGGCATTCCCTTGATCGCGGTCGCCGGGCGCGCGGGATCGACGCTGATGCGGCAGGCCGATGCGGCGATCCTGCTGCCGGACGTGCCCGAGGCCTGCGAGACCGGGGTCGTGCCCACCACCTCGACCACGATGACACTGGCGCTGGGCGATGCGCTGGCGATTGCACTGATGGAGCACCGGGCCTTCACGCCGGACCATTTCCGCATGTTCCACCCCGGCGGCAAGCTTGGGGCCCGGCTTTTGCGGGTGCGCGACCTGATGCATTCGGACCCGCCGCTGGTGCCCGAGGGCCTGTCGATGGGCGAGGTTCTGCTGGCGATCACCCGCAGCGGCTTTGGCATGGTGGGCGTCACCGATGCCGCAGGCCGGCTGGCCGGGATCATCACCGACGGTGACTTACGGCGGCATCTGGACGGGCTGTTGTCGCACAAGGCGGGCGAGGTGATGACCCGCGACCCGCGCACCATCGGCCCCGAGGCCCTTGCGGGCGAGGCGCTGGCCGTAATGAACGACCGCAAGATCACCTGCCTTCTGGTCACCGAAGGGCCGGAAAGCGCGATCGGTATCCTGCATGTCCATGACTGCCTGCGCGCCGGCGTGGTCTAGGCGCATGGCGGCCGACCGGCATACGCGGGTGGTGGGCTTGCTGAAGCTGGCCCTGCCGCTTATGGCGCTTGCCGTTCTTGCGACGCTGTTTCTTCTGGCCGACCAGATCGACCCGGACGCCGCCTTGCCCTATGCCGAGGTGGATGTCGAGGATCGCGCCCGCGAGCCCCGGATGACCGCCCCCAGCTATGCCGGAACAACCTCGGACGGGGCGTCGATCAGCCTGACGGCGGACACAGCGCGGCCTGCGGCCCCGGACGCTCCGGCGCAGGCGCAGGCGCTGGTGCTGGACCTGACAACGCCCGATGGCGCCCAGACCATCGTGCGCGCGCCGAACGCGACGATCGACCAGGGCGCCGGGCAGATGGTGCTGTCGGGTGGCGTGACGGTCAGCACCGGCACCGGCTACAGCCTGCAAACCGCCAGAATCACGGCCAGGCTTGACCGGTCGGGTCTGGAAAGCCGCGCCGAGGTGACGGCCACCGGACCTGCCGGCACTCTGCGGTCGGGCGGCATGACGCTGGGTCAGGACATCCAGACCCCCGGCGCCTATGTTCTGGTTTTCAACGGGGGCGTCCGGCTGGTATACCGTCCGGGCGGCTGAAGGCCGAGGGGTTCGACGAATGGCATTGCGGCTTAGTTCATTGATGCTGGCAACCGGGTTTCTGGTCCTTGCCGGCATGGCCCAGGCCCAGGGTGCCAGGATTGCCTTTGGCGACCTTGCGCAGGACACCACGCTTCCGGTCGAAGTCGCCGCCGAGAGTTTCAGCGTGAACACCGCCGACGGCACGGCGATTTTCAGCGGAAACGTCGTGGTGACGCAGGGCGAGATGAAGCTTTCCGCCGCCGAAGTGCGGGTCCAGTACAACGCCGACCAGACCGCGATCGACCAGTTGATCGCCAGTGGCGGGGTGACGATCGTCAACCTTGCCGATGCGGCCGAAGCGCGTGAGGCGGTCTATACCATCGCCTCCGGGGTGATCGTTCTGTCCGGCGACGTGCTTTTGACCCAGGGCCCATCGGCCATGGCGGGGCAGCAGCTGACCATCAATCTCAAGGACGGGACCGGCCTGATGGAAGGCCGGGTGACCACAACCTTCGTGCCGGGCGGCAACTGATGGCCGCAACCCGCCCTGAATTGACGATCACCGAAGGTGCGGGGGGCTTGCAGGTCCGCTCCTTGCGCAAAAGCTACAAGCAGCGGCCGGTGATCCGCGATGTCAGCATGGATCTGAGGCGCGGCGAGGTGGTGGCGCTTCTGGGGCCGAACGGATCGGGCAAGACGACGTGCTTTTACTCGATTGCCGGTCTGGTCACACCCGAGGGTGGCCAGGTGCTGATCGATGGCAAGGACGTGACGGCGCTGCCGATGTACCGGCGCGCCCGGCTTGGGATCGGCTATCTGCCGCAGGAAGTGTCGATCTTCCGCGGCCTGTCGGTCGAGGACAACATCCTTGCCGTGCTGGAAATCGCCGTCGCTGACCGTCACAAGCGGCGCGAACGGCTGGAAGAACTGCTGAGCGAGTTTTCGATCACCCACCTGCGCCGTACGCCGGCTCTTGCATTGTCCGGAGGCGAGCGGCGCCGGGTCGAGATCGCGCGCTGCCTTGCGGCGGATCCGCGATACCTTCTGCTGGATGAACCCTTTGCCGGGGTAGACCCGATCGCTGTGGGGGAAATCCGCCAACTGGTGCATGATCTGAAATCGCGCGGGATCGGCGTGCTGATCACCGATCACAACGTCCGCGAGACTCTGGAAATCGTCGATCGCGCCTATATCCTGCATGACGGCAAGGTGCTGATGTCCGGCACAACGGACGAGGTGGTGCGGGATGAAACCGTGCGCCGCGTCTATCTTGGTGAAAACTTTCGCATCATCTGAGGCACGTCTTCCGCCACCTGCAATCGACTCGGTTGACAAGGGGCCGCAGGGTAGCGCCAAATACTCGTGATGCGTGTGTCACGTGCCAGAGTCTTGCATTGCTTCGCTGCGACGGTTCCAGTCGGCAGGCCCTTCGTGACGCAACGTTATCCCAGCCAGAAATTGATGTCTCGGACCGTCCCGGATGCCCCGGCCGGTCTGGAAAGCATGTAAAGGGAGAGGCCATGCGCTATCAGATCAGTGGAAAACAGATCGATGTCGGCGAGGCCCTGCAAACCCATGTGAAGGCGGAAATGGGCGAAGTGGTCGAGAAATACGCCCAGCGCCCGACAGAATGCGTCGTGGTCTTTTCCAGAGTGGCGCATGAATTCGTCTGCGAAACGGCCATCCATCTGTCCACCGGCCTGACCGCGCAGGCCAAGGGCCATGCACACGAGATCTACGCCGCCTTCGAGTCCAGCCGCGAAAAGATGGACAAGCAGCTCCGGCGCTACAAGCGCCGGATCCGCAACCATCACAACCATCGCACGGCCCCGGTTGAATTCGGCGGCGGGTCCTCGTATATCCTCGCCGCGTCCGAGGATTTCGAGGATGCGGAGCCCGAGACGCTTCAGCCGGTCGTGATTGCCGAGATGGAGACGAAGATTCCTTCGATCACTGTCGGCGAGGCGGTGATGCAGCTGGAACTTGCAGGGCAACGCATGCTGGTGTTCCGGAACGAAGGACATGGGGGCGTGAACGTGGTGTACCGTCGCGATGACGGGAACATCGGCTGGATCGATCCTCGCAACAGCAAGTAAGCGGCATTCCGAGGCCGTGCAGGAACATCGCCCGCCCATGGAACTTTCCAAGCTATTGACGCCTGCTGCCGTCCGGGTCCTTGGACAGCTTACCTCCAAGAAACGGCTGTTTCAGGAGCTGGGCGAGATCGCGGCGCAGGCCTACGGTCTGTCCGGGGCCTTGGCGATCGACGGGTTGCAGGAACGCGAGACGCTGGGGCCGACCGGGGTTGGCCACGGCATCGCCTTGCCGCATGCCCGGCTTGAGGATCTGAAGGGAATCATCGGCGTCTTCGTGCGACTGGAAAAGCCCCTGGACTATGACAGCGTCGACCGCCAGCCAGTGGATCTGGTCTTCGGGCTTTTTGCCCCCAAGGATTCCGGGGTCGACCACCTGAAGGCGCTTGCGCTGGTCAGCCGCACCATGCGCGACCCGAATGTGGTGGCAAAGCTGCGGGCGAACGCAGACCCGGGCAAGCTGCACGCGATCCTGACAGAAAGCCGCGCCCCACAGGCGGCGTGATCCCAGCCTGATCCCAGCCTTTTGGGCCTCAGGCGTCAGGTAGGTCCTGCATCAGCGCTGCGATTTCCCTAGCGCCGGCAGTGCCGTCTGCCAGCGCCGCGACAGCGCGCGCGCGGACATCGGCGGGCTTGTTCTGGTTCAGCTTCCAGGTGCCCTCGACCGACAGCACCCGGAACCGGAACGGCAGGATCATCCGCATCATCCGGGGCATCGCCCCTTCAGTCATCTTGGCCGAAGTCCAGGGCGACTTGCCCGTGATCCGGCCTTCATGTTCGGCCGACAGGGCATCGACATGCGGGCGAAGCGCGTCGTCGGCCAAAGGCTCCAGCATGCCGCGAAGATGGACGGCCACATAGTTCCAGGTGGGAACCTGATCGGGGACCTGATCATGCGGGCCATACCAGTCGGGCGAGATGTAGGTGTCCGGCCCGGAAATGGCGATCAGGGCGGGCGCTGGCAGACCGACGCGGACGATCGGGTTTGAACGCGCAAGGTGCAGCTCGGCAAAGCTGGCGTCGTCGGCCAGAAGGAACGGCACATGGGCGGCAAGCGGGCCATCGGGGCCGTTGACCGACAGAATGCCAAAGCCGCGCGCGCGGGCAAACGCGAGGTTCCGGTCGGCGGGTGTCTGGCGGAAAGCGGGATTGGTGTGCATGGCGGGCCTCGGCAAAGGGCCTGCACCCGATAGTGCGGAACCGGCGCTTTGGCCAGTGGTGTGTCTGCGTCGGGTGCAGGCAATGCCGCTTGCAGCCAGCCGTATTGCCCGGAAATGAAAAAGAATGGAGGGCCCCGCACCCCTACGGGACCCTCCATCCACCCCACGCGCACACCCCAAGCACCGCACGTGATCTGTATAAGGGTCCCGGGCGTCCTGCCCTGACCAGACGGTAATGCCCCGAATCTCCCAAGCGGAGCAAGGCATCAGTCTCGACTGTTTGGCTTAAATGCGACGGGACGGACCCGAGGCTTTGTCCTCCCCCATGAAAACGGGGGAGGAGGCCGTCTTGTCGGAAGGTTCCGCCTTACTTGTAGGCGGCTTCCCGGCCGAAGTGCTTGACCAGCAGATAGTAGAACACCGCGCGGAACTTGTTGCGTTCCGACTTGCCGTAAGTATCGACGGCCGCGTTGATGCCGTCCATGAGGGACGGGCCATCCTTGAGACCAAGCTTCTTGATCAGAAAGTTGGCCTTGATCCGCTCCAGCTCGTCCTTGTCGGACGCAGCGACAGTCTGGGCATCATTGTCATAGATCGAAGGGCCGCAGCCGATCGTGACCTTGGTCAGAAGCGCCATGTCCGGCGTCACCTTGCATTTGGTCTTCAAGTCCTCGGCGTATTTAGCGATGAGTTCGTCCCGCTTGCCCATCCTGTATCTCCCTTGACTGGTACTGCGATCATTGTGCGCGGAAACGGTAGTCGGCCCGACCCGCTTGGGGAAGCAGAATCTCCGGGACTGCGCGGCAATCCCGCCCGAAGCTGCCCCGCGCCCACGAAGATCAGCACTGACGGATCATTCCCGGCGCGTGGGCCGGACCTGCGGGAAGATGATCCATCGGTTGATCAGGTAGCTGAGGATCGCGGCAAGCGCCGATGCGCCCAGATGGACGAAAAAATCGGGCCAGAAGGAACCGCGCGCAAAAGTGTGGCTGACGGTCGCGACGGTGGCGATGCTGAGACCCTGGGTGGCGGCATAAAGCCAGACCGCAAGGCGATGCTGCGCGCTGCCCGCAAAGGTAAATCTGCGTTGAAGCCAGAAGCCCAAGGGGACGCAAAGCACCCAAGCACCGACCGCCGACACCGGTTTCGGCAGCGGCAGATGAGTGGTCGCAAGGGCTGCCAGCACGGAATAGACCAGCGCCATGGCCCCACCGACAAGCAGGAAGCGGACCAGGGTGCTGGAATGAAGCCGGTTTGGGGTCACGGCCCGCCCAAGTCGCTGGCCAGCGCCACCTTGTCGATCCTGAATGCGCGCACCTCCCGGCGGTCGCCGGTCACGTCCTGCAGCCAGTCCGGCCACCCTTCGGCTTCAAGGCGGGTGATGGCCCGCTCCTCGCCGGCACCGACACAGACGACAAGATAGTCGGCCCTGGAGCTGGACAGTGCCCTGTGAAGGTTGTTCCGGTTCTGGAAGGCGAAGACTCCGTTCGTGTAGGCCGCGGTGCTGCGGTGGTATCCTGCGGAGGTGGCCGAATGCTGGGTATACACAACGATCGCCGGGCCGAGGTTCATCGAGGAGAATACCACGGACTTTGGCAAGCTGGCGATCTCTTCCATCGCGCCCTCGGTGCGACAATACGCAATCGACACCGAGTCGGCGAGGCCCGCCCGCGCGACGCTTTCCCCGACCATTGCCGACACTGACGCAGGACCGGCGACCTTGCGGCTAAGCGCCTCGACCACCGCCGGTGTGGCAAGAAGCAGAATGACGACAGCGGGTATGCGCAGGCGGCTGGTTCCGGGAATCCGGGCGAAGGCATGGACGAGAAATCCGGCCAGAAGCGGCACGACGGGGGTCATCAGATTGGCCGCCCGGATCTGAACCAGGGCAAAGGCAATCCCGACGACAAGGACGACAAATGACTGGATCAGAGCGATGCCAAGGCTTCGGCTGATCCCGGCTCGCAGATACCAGGCCGCCGCAAGTGCCAACACGCCAATGACGACTGCGGGCATCATGATGCGAAAGAAAAGCTCGGGTCGCGTCTGCAGAAGGATCGAGGCAGACAGTGCCTCGGTCACCTGGGTTTCGATGATGGTGCGGACTTCCGGCGCGGCATCGGCATAAGGGCCTGCCAGGCAGGGGCCCAGGAGCGGTGCCGCCAGCCACAGACCGGCTGCGACAATGGCCAGCGACAGGATGATGCGCGCAACCGGATGCCGAATGGTCCCGGCAAGGAACACCGGCGCCAGCGTGGCGACGATTCCAATGGCCGCAAGGGCAAGTATTGGCGGCGCAAGCACGTCACAGTAGGGGATCGACCAGTTCGGGACCGCTGTCTGTCCGGCCAGCAGCACCGGCGCGGCTACGGCAAATGCGACGCAAAAGCCGATCAGCCAGGTGCCGGCACCTTCCTCGGCAACGGCCTGCCGGAGGACCATCATGCCCCAGATGACCGCAAGGAACGGCAGCATCTCAAGGCCGACGGCCAGCGAGAACGCCGTCAGGGCCCCGGCCATCGCGCCAAGGATCTGCGGTCTGCCGGGCATCACCGACAGATAGAAGATCGCCGTTGCGGTCAGGATCTGCACGTTGTGGTGATCGATCCGCCCGGCGGCGAATTCCCCGCCCAGCTTGCCCCAGGTCAGGAAAGCGACAAGACCGCCGATGGCCGCGCCCAGTCCCATCAACCGGTTGTTTGCATGGCCAATCACCAGCAACATGAGGCAGCCCAGAAATGTCGGCCAGAGAATGACGGCTGCAAGTTCGGCCTGGGCCGGAGGCAATAGCCAGGAGGCCGGCACAAGAAAGGCTGCGATCCCAAGGTCGACATAGCGCGACCAATGCATGGAAATGCCCTCGGGCGGCAGGATCTGGTATTGCTGCGTGTCGAACCAGCCCTGCCCCGCCAGCCAGTCGCGCACCTGCTGCAGGCGCATGAGGTCGTCGACGTCCCCGATCATCAGGATCTCGGAGATCAGCGGCAGGCTGCGGACGACGTTCAAGAAAAGGATCGCAACGGCGCCGATGCATATCCACCAGATCATCGGCACTCTTGAAAGGCGCGTGCTTGAGTCGCGAGCCGCGTTCACGTCGGAACCTTTGTCATGTTGTTTCCATATCGGGCTATCATTTCAGGCAAGGCGTCGGATCATCTCTCGTTTGAGAAACAGCCATCTCTGTGGCGAAATTCATCCGCTTCCATGGCGCCGGGTCGAAAGCGCCAAGTTCATTGCCACTCTGCGCCGCAATTTGGGCGCAGTTGCACGGTCCAATTGGACGCAAGGTCGCCGAACTGTGCGACAGACGCCAACAGGATTCCGCGATGATCGAACTTACCATCCTCATGCCCTGCCTGAATGAGGCCGAGACGCTGGCCATCTGCATCCGCAAGGCACGGTCTTATCTGGACGCATCTGGCATCAAGGGCGAGATCCTGATTGCAGACAACGGATCGACAGACGGCAGCCAAGCCATTGCCGAGGATCTGGGCGCGGTGGTGGTTGCGGTTCCCATGCGGGGCTACGGTGCCGCCCTGGGCGCAGGCATCGCGGCTGCACGCGGCCGGTATATCATCATGGGCGACAGCGACGACAGCTATGACTTCTCGAAGCTGGACGGTTTTGTCGCGCGGCTGCGGGACGGGGCCGATCTAGTCATGGGCAACCGCTTCAAGGGCGGGATCGCGCCGGGTGCGATGCCCGCGCTGCACCGCTATCTGGGCAATCCGGTGCTGTCGACCGTCGGCCGGGTGCTTTACCGCACTCCGGTCGGAGACTTTCATTGCGGAATGCGCGGGTTCTCCCGGTCGTCGGTCCTGCGCCTGGGGCTGAACACGCCGGGGATGGAGTTCGCGTCGGAAATGGTGATCCGGGCCTCGCTTGCGGGGCTGAAGATCGTTGAGGTGCCAACCACACTGTCCCCTGACGGGCGGTCGCGCCCGCCGCACCTGCGGTCGTGGCGCGATGGCTGGCGGCATCTGAAGCTGCTTTTGACCTTCGCGCCGTTCAGCCTGTTTCTCTACCCCGGCCTTGCCCTGCTGGGTCTGGGCACGCTGCTGTTCCTGCCGCTCCTGTTCGGTCCCATTTCGCTTGGCGGGGTGACGCTGGATGCCGGCACGATGATCTTTGCCGCGACATTCATCATGACCGGGTTCCAACTGGTCTGGTTCCACGCGCTGGCGCGGCTTTTCGCGGTGCGCAGCAACCTGCTGCCGACGTCCCCCCGGTTCGAGACGCTGCGGGCGCGACTGTCGGTCGATGTCGCATGCCAGATCGGAGCGGGCTTCCTGCTTCTGGCCCTTGCGGCGACTGCGGTCTCGGTCGGATCCTGGGCCTATGGCGGCTTCGGGTCACTGGACGCCGGTTCAATCACCCGGACGGCCTCGCTGGTCGCGGTCCTGACGGCCCTTGGCGTGCAGTCGGTTACAAACGGCTTTCTCTGGGGCCTGTTGAACCAGAACGCCCATCCCGCCAGAGCCGAGACCCAAAGCGGAGAGATCGCCCTGCCGCGGGGCAGCGAGGTCTGAACCGGCGCGGAACAGCCCTTTCGGGCGGTCTTGATTGGCGTCCGGCCGGCTTGGTCAGTCCGGGGCGCGATCCGGACCATCCGCTTGCGTTCTGGTCAGCGTCAGGCCGAGATTGTCCAGATGCAGCCTTGCGGTTTCGATCACCAGGGTGATCGCCTCGTCCCGCGCAAGCGCGGGGTCGGTGGCCTTGCGCAGCCAGAGGCCGTCAATCTGGCTGCCAACCGCAAGGGATAGCTGGCGCAGCGCCTCGGGTGGCGCGCCCGATGGCAGGGCCGAGGCGATGTTCGATCGCAGTCGGGCATGGAACAGCCGCTGGAGCCGGGCATAGCGCGGTTGACGCCCCGAAGCGGCGCAGACCGAAAGCCAGGCGCAGGCGACCGGTCCTTCGAAGTAGGCGGCGGGAAAGTTGCCCTCGATCACTGCGACAAGCCTGCCCCAGCCGGAACGGGCGGTCCGCAGACGGCTGGCAATCTCTTCGGCAAGGGCGCGGTTGTTCTGGCGCACCATGGCGAAAAGAACCTCGTCCTTGCCCCGGAAGTAATAGGCCAGGATTCCGGAGGACATGCCCGCTTCGGCGCAGATGCGAGCGGTGGTCATACCGTCAAGGCCATGGGTGAAGAAGACCCGGTGCGCGGCATTGATCAGCTCACGTCGGCGGAGGTCTTCGATGCGGGTCTTTTGTTGTCGGGCCATGCTTCCTGCATATCAGGACAAAAAACTGAACGTGCGTAAAATTTATTGTATTGACGTAAAGGTGTTCCGGATGTCAGGCTTTCCGCAGCAAAATGCGAGGGAGGATTGCATGTCGAAGCGGTTGGGAAGGCACGCAGCGTTTGGAGTGGCGCTGATTCTGACGCAAACCGGTTTGGCCCTGGCCGCCGATCCGCCGGACTGCGCCACCGTGCGCATGTCAGATCTTGGCTGGACCGACATCGCCTTGACCAACGCCTCGGCAGAGGTCGTCCTGACGGCACTCGGCTACACGCCGACGCAGACCCTGCTTGGCCTCGACGTCACCTATATCTCGATGAAACAGGGCGAGATCGATATTTTCCTTGGGAACTGGCGTCCAGTCCAGAACGAGCAATACAAGGCGTTCTTCGAGGACGGATCGGTCGAAGTGCTGGGGCAGAACCTGACCGGGGCGAAGTATACCCTTGCCGTCCCAGCCTATGCTGCGGCCGAGGGTGTGGCAAGTTTTGCCGATCTGGCAGGTTTCTCCGACCAGTTCGGCGGCCAGATCTTTGGCATCGAGCCGGGGTCGAACCAGCCGCTTCTGGACATGGTGGCCGAGGGTCGCCACGGGCTGGGAGACTGGGAAATCGTTGAAAGCAGCGAGGCAGCGATGCTAACCCAGGTGCAGAAGGCGATCGAGAACAATGAGTGGATCGCTTTCGTCGGATGGGAGCCGCATCCGATGAACCTGACCCATGATCTGGTCTATCTGTCGGGCGGCGATCTCGAATTCGGGCCCGACTTCGGCGGGGCGACAGTGCACACGCTTTCCCGCGGCGGCTATCCGGCCCAATGCCCGAATGCAGCGCGGTTCTTCAGCCAATTGGTCTATGACCTCGACTACGAGAACTTCGGGATGCAGAAGATCATGGGCGACGGCATGCCGCCCGCCGATGCCGCCAAAGCGATGCTGGCCCAGCGGCCCGAGCTTCTGGAAGCCTGGCTGAAGGACGTCACAACGCTGGATGGACAACCGGGTCTGTCTGCCGTGAAGGCGGCCCTTGGTCTTTAGATGCGCGCAGCCGTCCTTGGCGCGCCTGGCGGGCCGCTTCAGCTTCTCGACCTGCCGGTGCCACAACCCGGACCAGGAGAAATCCTGATCCGGCTGGAAGCAAGTGGCGTGTGCCACACGGATGTCCATGTCTGGCAAGGCAGCTACCGTCCTGCCGTTCCGCCGGATCCGTTCATCCTTGGGCATGAAGGTGTGGGCCGGGTCGCGGCGCTTGGGCCGGGCGTGACGGGCTGGGCGGTGGGCGACCGGGCCGGAGCTGCCTGGCAGCACGAAGCCTGCGGGACCTGCCTTGCCTGCCGGGCCGGAGAAGAAGGCTTTTGCCAGGCGCAGCGCGCGCATGGCTACGACGTGCCGGGAACGTTTGCCGAGTATGTCCTGGCCAAAGCCGACTTCGCCGCTCGCCTGCCCGAGGGTGACGCGTCCCAACTGGCACCCCTGCTTTGCGCCGGGCTGACCGCGCTTGGCGCGCTGGATCGGGCGGCAGTTGGGCCGGACGACCGCTGTGCGATCTTCGGCTGCGGCGGCCTTGGCCAGTATGCCGTCCAACTGGCCTGCCGCCGTGGAGCGCAGGTTCACGCCGTCGATACCGATCCGGACAAGCTGGCCCAGGCAATCCGACATGGAGCGCGCTCGGCCGGGCTTCCGCAGACAGAGGGGGCGGGCGGCATTGCTGACGCTGTGGTAAGCTTCGCGCCTTCCGCCAAGGCCTGGCCCGCGATGCTGCATGCCGTCCGTCCTTTGGGGCGGATCGTGGCTGCGGCCATGGTCGAAGAGCCGGTACAGCTGCGGCAGGACTGGCTGACCGGTTCAGGTGTTTCGATCACCGGCACCAGTGTCGGGTCTCGCAAGCAAATGGCGACCCTTCTGTCCCTGCACGCGGCAAAGCCGTTGCAGGTAGAGCTTGAACGGATCAGGCTGGAAGACGCGACGATGGCTTTGACCAAACTGGCTGACGGGCGCGCCCGGGGCCGGTACTGCATCGTTTTCTGACCCGAAGGCGATCGGGCCGCGACGGATGCCGCGGCCGGATCCCGGTCAATAGCGGTAGTGATCCGACTTGAACGGGCCTTCGGGTTTCACGCCGATATAGTCGGCCTGATCGCGGCGCAGCTCGGTCAGTTTCACGCCGATCTTCTTCAGATGCAGCCGCGCGACCTTTTCATCCAGCGCCTTGGGCAGGATGTAGACGCCGGGGGCGTAGTCCGCGCCCTTGGTCCAAAGCTCGATCTGCGCCAGCACCTGGTTGGTAAAGCTGGCTGACATCACGAAGGACGGATGGCCCGTCGCGTTGCCAAGGTTCAGAAGCCGGCCTTCGGACAGCAGGATGATGCGATTGCCCGAGGGCATCTCGATCATGTCCACCTGTTCCTTGATGTTGGTCCATTTGTGGTTGCGCAGGCTTGCCACCTGAATTTCGTTGTCGAAGTGGCCGATGTTGCCGACGATGGCCATGTCCTTCATCGCGCGCATATGCTCGATGCGGATGACGTCCTTGTTGCCGGTGGTGGTGATAAAGATGTCGGCGCTGGCCATTTCATCCTCAAGCAGCGTGACCTCATAGCCGTCCATCGCGGCTTGCAGCGCGCAAATCGGATCGACCTCGGTCACCTTCACGCGGGCTCCTGCGCCGCGCAAGCTGGCGGCCGAGCCCTTGCCCACGTCGCCATAGCCGCAGACGACGGCGACCTTGCCGGCCATCATCGTGTCGGTTGCGCGGCGGATGCCGTCCACCAGCGATTCCTTGCAGCCATACTTGTTGTCGAATTTCGACTTGGTGACCGAGTCGTTGACGTTGATCGCCGGGAACGGCAGCTCGCCCTTCTTGTGCAGGTCATACAGGCGGTGGACGCCGGTGGTGGTTTCTTCGGACACGCCCTTGATCGCCGCCTTGGTCTTGGTGAACCAGCCGGGACTTTCCTTCATCCGCTTGTGGATCTGCAACTTGATCACCTCTTCCTCTTCCGAGGCGGGGACCGGGATGATTTCTTCGCCGGCCTCGGCGCGGGCACCGAGAAGCACATAAAGCGTGGCGTCCCCGCCGTCATCGAGGATCATGTTCGCGCCGATCCCGTCAGAATTGGCGGGGAACATGAAAGACTTGTCCAGATAGTCCCAGTGCTCGGTCAGGGTCTGGCCCTTGACGGCAAAGACCGGGATGCCAGCTTTGGCAATGGCCGCAGCGGCGTGATCCTGGGTCGAGAAGATGTTGCAGGATGCCCAGCGCACGTCGGCGCCAAGGGCGGTCAGCGTCTCGATCAGCGCAGCGGTCTGGATCGTCATGTGCAGGCTGCCGACGATCCGCGCGCCCTTCAAGGGCTTGGTCGTCCCGAATTCCTCGCGGCAGGCCATCAGGCCCGGCATTTCGGTTTCGGCAATGGTCAGTTCCTTGCGGCCGAATTCTGCAAGGGCAATGTCTTTGATGATGTAATCGGCGGCCATGCGGCGCTCTCCTGATCCGGGTGTTCTGCGTATTGCGTTCGGCGGGCAGATAGCACGCAAGGGCCGATACGGCAATCGTCTGGGGGTTCGGCTGACCGACTTCAGCCAAGGCCGCGCAGGATTGTGCGGGCGCGGTCCAGCATCGGCGCTTCGGTCGGGCCAAGAAGCTTCAGGCGGTCGAACTCCAGCGGATGATCGTCAAGCGCCTTGCGGAGTGCCACGCCGAAGACCTGGCGCAGCTCGGTGCCAAGGTTGAACTTGCAGATCGGCGTGAAGCGGGCCAGATGCTCCCGGACCTCGGGGGGCACGCCCGAGCCGCCATGAATGACCAGGGGCACCGCGCCGCCAGTGGCAGCAGCGATGGCCGCGACGGCGGCCATGTCGATCCCGTCGCCATGGTCCTGCTGCAGGTGGAGGTTGCCGACCGCGATGGCCATGGCATCGACGCCGGTTTCCCGCGCAAAGCGGGCGGCCTCGGCGGGGTCGGTGCGGGCCGACGCGGCACCGCCCGAATAGCCGACAAAGCCGATCTCGCCTTCGCAGGACACCCCGGCCGCATGGGCCAGCGCCGCAACCTCGGCGGTCTGGCGGATGTTTTCATCCAGCGGCAGGGCAGAGCCATCGAACATCACCGAGGTGAAGCCTTCGGCAATCGCGGCGCGGGCTTCGTCCAGCGACCGGCCGTGGTCAAGGTGCAGGACCACCGGCACCTGCACGCTGTCCGCCAGATGGCGGAACATCGCGCCAAGAACCGGAAGCGGCGTATGCGCGCGGGCTCCCGGGCCGGCTTGCAGGATCACCGGGCGGCCTTCGGCGTCGGCGGCCATGGTGAAAGCGCGGGCATCTTCCCAGCCAAGGCAGACGAACCCGGCGACCGCGTAGCCATCGCGGAGGGCTGGTTGCAGGACCTGAGCCAGCGTCGCGCGGGTCATTTGAACTTGGCGACCATGTCCATGATGCCCGGGATCGTCTGCAACTGGTCGGCATGGGTGGGCTGGAAGTATTGCTTCAGGCTGCGCTGCGAAAGGCCGCCAAGGATGGTGAAGTAATACATCTCATAGCCCGGCAGGACGCAGACCGGGTGGTAGCCCTTGTCCAGAACCACGGTCGAACCGTCCATGATATGATAGGCCTCGCCCGGTTCGTTATCCAGCCGCTGCAGCATCTGCAGGCCAGAGCCGTGGTTGGGCTTGAAGCGGAAGTTGTAGGTTTCGTCGTGGCGGGACTCGATCAAATCGCCGGCCTCGTCCCGGCGGTCGGTGTCGTGCTTGTGGCTTGGAAAGCCGGACCAGCCGCCGGCACCGACGGTGAAAAGCTCGCTCACCAGCAGGCGACCGACCCGACCATGATACTTTGTGCCAAGGATATGTTTGATCTTGCGGTGGGTCTTGGTGTCGTCCGACCCATACTGGATCTTGTCGATATCCGCGGCGCGGACGGCGAACGGGTCCAGCACCTGATCGAACTTCGCCCCGGCGATGAAAACCTCGGCTTCGTCCGACTGGCAGGTCATCCGCGCTGTCATGCCGGTCGGGACATAGACGCCTTCGGGTTCGCCATCCCAGACATCAACCCGGCGCTGGCCAAGGGCATCGTGGGTCTGGCCGCCGACCTCGACCCGCAGGGTGCCGGTGGCGGGGACGATGCAGGTCTCGTAGCCGGGGACGGCGTAGGTGAAGTCCTGCCCGCGCTTCAGACGGACGATGTTGAAGTAGTTCAGCGGCACCAGCGGGTGGTCCACATCGACGATGGGGCGGTTCTGGTTGTCATGGGGTGCGATGTGCATGTCAGCCCTTTCAGGCGGCTACGGGTTCGGGCTGGGTGGCAAGGAAGGCGTCAAGTTCGTCCCTCGTGGGCATGGCGGGGGCACAGCCGACGCGCGAGACGACCATCGCCGCGGCCGCCGAACCACGCAAGACCGCTTCACGCAAGGGTCGCCCGCTGGCCAGAGCGGCCAGAAAGCCGCCCATGAAGCTGTCGCCCGCACCGGTCGGCTTCAGCGCCTGGGTGCGGTAGATGCCGGTAGAGAAGGATTCGGCCGCTGACAGGGTCACCGCGCCGCGCTCGCCCATCTTGTAGACAGCGATGTCGGTGCCGTCGCCGACAAGGCTGCGAGCCTTGGCCAGCCCGTCCTCGACGCGTCCGGCCAGAAGTCCGAACTCGACATCATTGCCGACAAGGATATCGCACAACCGGGCGGCTTCCAGGTTGATGGCGCTGGCCGCGTCCCAGGACGCCCAGGAATAAGGGCGGTAATCGACATCCATCACCGTGACGATACCAGCGGCGATCGCCCCGCGCAGCGCGGCCAGCGTCGCCCGGCGTGAGCCTTCCTGCGCCAGCGCGGTGCCGGTGATCACCAGCGCGCCATAGCTGGCGAAGTTCACCGCCGCGACATCGGCTTCGGTCAGGGCAAAGTCCGCAGCACCGTTGCGATAGATGATCGACTGGCAGTTTTCCGCGCGGGTTTCCACCACCGCCAGCGAGGCGCGGTGTTCGCCGCCGATCAGGCCGACATGACGCCGCCCGATGCCGTAGCGGTCCAGTTCCGCCAGACAGAACCGGCCAACCGCATCGTCGGACACGCGGGTCAAAAGATCGGCGCCCGCCCCCTGCCGCACCAGGGCCGCCGCGATGTTTGCCGCCGACCCGCCCAGATGGGCGGCGAAGCTGCGTGCATCCTCGATTCTGGTGCCGGGCGGATCTGCGTAGAGATCCATCCCGGCGCGGCCAAGCACCAGAAAGCGGTTGCGCGACAGGGTCTGCATCACAGCCCCTCGCGCTGAAGGTGGCGGCTCGACTCCCATTCCGCGTGCGCGTCCCGGACGCCGGCGCTGGCCGACACCTGCGGCGTTCCCACTTCCCACCAGGTATGGCCCTGCTTGGTCCAGCCCTCGTAGGCATCGACCTGCATCACGATCACGCTGGTGCGGGTGGCGGCCTTGGCGCGCTTGAACGCCTCGGCCAGTCCGGCGGGGTTGGCGACGGTTTCCGTTGCTGCCCCCATCGCCGCGGCATGGGCCGCGAAATCGACGGCGAACGGATCGGCGACGGTGGGGCTGTCCTTGATCAGGTTGTTGAAGCTGACCTGCCCGGTGTTGTTCTGCAACTTGTTGATCACCGCAAAGCCGCCGTTGTCGAGCACGAGGATGATCAGCTTCTTGCCGGTCAGGACCGAGGAATAGATGTCCGAGTTCATCAGCAGGTAGGACCCGTCCCCGACCAGGACGATGGTGTCGCGGTCAGGCTCGGATTCGGACTGGGCGATGCGCGCGCCCCAGCCGCCAGCGATCTCGTAGCCCATGCAGGAAAAGCCGAATTCGACATCGACCGTTCCCAGGGCAAGCGTGCGCCAGTTCGCGGTGACCTCTGCCGGCAGGCCGCCCGCGGCGGTGACCACGCGGTCACGCGGGTCGCACAGCGCGTTCACCACGCCGATTGCCTTGGCGTAGGAATTCGGACGGTTGTCGTCACCAGTGTTCCAGGCGACATACTCATCCCAGTCGCGGCGGCGCTTTTGCGCCAGCGCCAGCCAGTCGGCGGGGGACTTGTGGCTGCCAAGCGCCGCTCCCAGCGCCTGTAGGCCAAGCCGCGCGTCGCCAACCACGGCAAGCGCCATGTGCTTGGCCGCATCGTGGCGCCCGACGTTCAGGCAGACCAGACGGGAGTCCTTTGCGAAGGCGGTCCACGACCCGGTGGTGAAATCCTGCAACCGGGTGCCGACGGCAAGGATCACGTCGGCCTGCGCCGCGATGGCATTGGCGCTGTCCGATCCGGTGACGCCGACCGGGCCGATGTTCAGGGGATCGTCGGCCAGCAGGTTGGCGCGGCCGGCGATCGTCTCGATCACCGGGATGCCGTGGGTGCGGGCGAAGGCGGCAAGTTCGCTTGTCGCCCGTGAGTATTGCACGCCGCCGCCCGCAAGGATGACCGGACGCTTGGCCTGCGCCAGCAGGGCTGCAGCAGCGGCGATCTCGGCTGCGTCGGCGGGTTGGCGGCGGATGCGGTGGACACGCCGGGCGAAGAAGTCTTCGGGATAGTCGTAGGCCCAGCCTTGCAGGTCCTGCGGCAGGCCAAGGAAGGCCGGGCCGCAATCGGCGGGGTCCAGCATCGTCGCAAGCGCCGCCGGCAGCGATTGCAGGATCTGCGCCGGATGGGTGATCCGGTCCCAAAAGCGCGAGACGGGCTTGAACGCATCGTTCAGGCCAAGCGACGGATTCCCGAAATGCTCAAGCTGTTGCAGCACCGGGTCGGGCAGCCGGGTGAGGAACGTGTCGCCGCACAGCATCAGCATCGGCAGCCGGTTGGCATGGGCAAGGGCGGCGGCGGTCAAGAGGTTGGCTGTCCCCGGCCCGGCGCTGGCGGTGCAGAACATGAAGCGCTGGCGCAGGTGATACTTGGCATAGGCAGCAGCGGCAAAGCCCATGCTTTGTTCGTTCTGCCCACGGTAAAGCGGCATTTCCTTGTGGTGGGGATACAGCGCCTCACCCAGGCAAGGCACGTTGCCATGGCCGAAGATGCCGAACCCGCCACCGCAGATCCGGGTTTCCACCCCGTCGATCTCGATGAACTGGCTCATCAGCCATTTGACGATGGCCTGAGCCACGGTGAGCTTCAGTTTTCCGGCTGGCGCCGCCTGGATTTGCAACATTTTCCCCTCCACGTCGATCTTCCGAAAAATGCGATTGCGGACTCTCCCGAAGGAGTATAGAACTTTTGCAACCGGTTGCAACAAGTTCCAGCGTTGTATGTCTGCCTATCTTGGGGCATCGATCCCCGTGGGCTCCAGTAGGATTGGTTCGATGGCAGAGATTGGGATAGGCCTGATCGGCGGTGGCTACATGGGCAAGGCACACGCAGTGGCCTTTTCCGCCGTGGGCGCCATCTTCGACACGGGCTTGCGCCCGAGGCTTGAGATGATTGCCGCCGGAACACCGGCATCAGCAGAACGCTACCGCGCCGCATACGGCTTTGCCCGCGCTGCACGGGACTGGCAGTCACTGGTCGCCGATCCCCGCGTGGGTGCGGTAGTGATCGCCACCCCGCAGGATCTGCACCGTGAAATCGCCGAGGCGGCGTTTGCCTTGGGAAAGCCGGTCTTCTGTGAAAAGCCGCTGGGCGCATCGCTGGACGACGCGCGCGCGATGTCTGACGCGGCCGACGCGGCGGGTGTGACCAGCATGATCGGCTTCAACTATGTCCGCACGCCCGCGACCCAGTTCGCCCGCAAGTTGATCGCCGAGGGGGCAATCGGACGGGTCACCTGGTTTCGCGGCGAACATACCGAGGATTTCCTGGCCGATCCCGACCTGCCGTCAACCTGGCGGACCAAGGGCGTGGCAAACGGCGCGCTGGGCGATCTTGCCCCGCACATGATCAACTGCGCGCTGGCACTGATGGGGCCGATCGCCAGCCTGACCGCGATGGTCGAAACCGTGCATCGGACCCGGATGGGGCCGGATGGGCCGGAAGCCGTGACCAACGACGACCAGACGCAGTTGATGTGCCGCTTCGACATCGGGGCGATGGGGCATCTGTTCTTCAGCCGCGTCGCCACGGGCCGGAAGATGGGCTACGCCTACGAGGTGAACGGCACGACCGGGTCGATCCGCTTTGACCAGGAAGACCAGAACGCCATCTGGCTTTACCGTGCCGAGGGCCCCGAGGCCGAGCGCGGGTTCCGCAAGATCCTGACCGGCCCGGCGCATCCCGACTATCTGCCGTTCTGCCAGGGGCCGGGCCACGGCACCGGCTATCAGGACCAGATCATCATCGAAGCGCGCGATTTTCTTGCCGCGATCCAGTCCGGCAAGCCCATCTGGCCAACCTTCCGCGACGGCCTTGCCGTCTGGCAGGTGGTCGACGCCGCCGCGCGGTCGGCGGCCGGGGGCGCCTGGGTTTCCGTATCATCCGACCAGAAGGACAAGACCTGATGACCATCCGTATCGGCAACGCGCCCTGCTCCTGGGGCGTGGAATTCGCCAGCGACCCGCGCAATCCGACCTGGGAGTCTGTGCTCTCGGACTGCGCTCAGGCGGGCTACAAGGGGATCGAGCTTGGCCCCATCGGCTTCATGCCCGAGGATCCAGCGATCCTTGGCGAAGCCCTTGCCCGCCATGATCTTGAACTGATCGGCGGCGTGATCTTCCGGGCCTTCCATGACCCGTCCGCCTGGGACGACGTGATGGATGCCTCGGTGCGCACCTGCAAGGCGCTGGTGGCACACGGGGCAAAACATCTGGTGCTGATCGACTCGATCTCGCCCCGCCGCGCGCCGACCGCCGGGCGGGCGGCCGAGGCCGAACAGATGGACAAGGCTGAATGGACGGCTTTCCGCGACCGGCTTGCCTCCGTGGCCCGGATCGGGGCCGAGGACTACGGCCTGACCGTCGGCATCCACGCCCATGCGGCGGGCTTCATCGACTTCGAGCCGGAACTGGAGCGGCTTCTGGACGAGGTTGACGAAAAGATCCTGAAGATCTGCTTTGACACCGGCCACCACTCTTATGCCGGCTTCGATCCCGTCGCCTTCATGAAGCGCCATATCGGCCGCATCAGCTATATGCACTTCAAGGACATTGATCCGGCGGTGAAGGCCCGTGCCGTGGCCAACCGGACGGGGTTCTACGATGCCTGCGGGCAGGGGATCTTCTGCAATCTTGGCAAGGGCGACGTCGATTTCCCCGCCGTGCGGCAGCTTCTGCTGGACGCCGGTTTCGAAGGCTGGTGCACGGTCGAGCAGGACTGCGATCCGACGCTGGATGTCCGGCCGATGGACGATGCGCGGGCCAACCGCGAATACCTTGAATCAATCGGCTTCAAGTAAGGGATGACCAGGATGGCAAAGCTGAAATGGGGACTTATAAAGCACTGCTGGAGGTCAATCCTAAAAAAATGCAGGTAGATAAAGCCAATAAATTTGTTGGCTTTGATGCATATAAAAAAGTAATTGAATCCGGTGTGGATGTGGTCATATTGACTACCCCTCCGTTTTTCCGGCCCGATCATTTGACAGCTGCCATCGACGCCGGCAAACACGTGTTCTGTGAAAAACCGGTAGCTGTTGATGTTCCCGGTATACACAAAGTAATTGAAGCGGCAAAAAAAGCAACTGAAAAAAAACTATCCCTGGTT
Organism: Rhodobacterales bacterium; assembly: GCA_031441285.1. Lineage (GTDB taxonomy): Bacteria > Pseudomonadota > Alphaproteobacteria > Rhodobacterales > Rhodobacteraceae > Tabrizicola. The sequence continues at coordinate 339 of JANOER010000164.1, read as the reverse complement.
TCGGGTTTTACTTTCCGGTATGATTTACCCAAAAGGGCTTTTTTTGAACGGATATTAAATGGGGAAATCGGGGAAATAAAATCCGTATCCTCCACGCGCAATGGTGGTGACCTTTGGTATAAGCCCCGCCAATCAACCTGGACAGATATGGAGTACCTGATGCGTAACTGGTATTATCAAAACTGGTTATCCGGAGATTATCTGGTAGAAATGATTGTACACAGCCTGGATATGATGACCTGGGCCATGGGGGATAAAATGCCTTTAAGGGCCACCGGCACCGGAGGCCGTCAGGTGCGCGTCGATAAAATGTACGGAAACATCTATGATCATTTTGCC
>JANOER010000163.1:0-16893 GCA_031441285.1 Rhodobacterales bacterium | reverse complement strand
GATCACGATGGGTTTGGGGTTGGTGGGGGCGGGCCAGTCCTGGGCAAGGCTTTCGATCATGGCGCGGGCCGCTTGGCGACCAGCAGGATGTGTTCGCAATACATCACCGTCTTGCCATGCTGGTTCTGCGTTTCACAGATTTCGACCACCTGGCCGTGGTTGGGACGTTTCGCGTCGTCCGCTTTGCGCCCGATGGTCACGGTGGTGCGGATCGTGTCGCCCGCGAAGACCGGGTTGGGAAAGCGGAGCCGCTCATAGCCATAGGTCATGGCATGCGGATTGATCTGCGTGGCCGTCAGCCCGATGCCGATGGCAAAGGTCATCGTCCCGTGTGCGATGCGCTGGCCGAAGGGCTGGGTGCGGCAGAACTCTGCGTCCATGTGATGCGGGAAGAAGTCGCCGGAATGGCCAGCGTGGACCACGATATCGGTTTCGGTGATCGTACGGCCAAGGGTCCGGCGGCTGTCGCCTATGGCATAGTCCTCAAAGAATTGCGGCTTCTCCATGGACGTCTCCTTCTGCTGATTATTTTGCATATGAAAATATCTTTGACAAGTGAAACAGCGGCCGCCATGCTTGGGGGAACAGGCTTTGGCACGCTACGCAAAGCCAATGCTGCGGGGGGGGCAAATGGCTGAGATTGGCATACATTCCAGAGGCTTGCCCGGCTTGCCGGCAGCGCATGCCGCGATTCCCGTCTGGAATGCCGAGAACTGGTATTTCGAGGACTTCGAGATTGGCGACAAGATTCGCTCGATCCGCCGGACCATCTCGGAAGGCGAGTCGATGGCGTTCAACAGCCTGGTGATGGACCATCACCCGTATGTCTCGGACGAACGTTTCGCGGTCGAGGAAGGGGTCTTTGGCCGCCGCCTTGTGGCCGGGGCCTTTGTGTTCTCGCTGGGTCTGGGGCTGGCAGCCACGAACTGCCTGAACTCGTTTTCCTATGGCTATGACCGGCTGCGTTTCATCAAGCCGGTCTTCATCGGCGACACGATCTACACCATCCGCGAGAACCTGTCGAAAGTCGTTCACAACGAGACCATGGGCAAGCTGCGGGTCAGCTATTCGGTCTATAAAGGGGAGGGCGAGCTTGTCCTCTATGCGGAACACCTGCTGACCGCGCTGTACCGCGACCCCGCCCCTTTCGCCACCGAGGCCCGCGCCGCGATGGCCGCAAAGGAGGCCGCCCGTGGCTGACCTGCGCGGCATGACCTGGGACCATGCGCGCGGGTTCGACCCGATGGTGGCCACGTCGGCGGCCTATGCAGCCACACATCCCGGTGTGCAGATCACCTGGGAAAAGCGGTCCCTGCAGGCCTTTGCTGACCGCCCGATTTCCGAGATGGCGGAAATCTATGACCTGATGGTCATCGACCACCCCCATGTGGGCGAGGTGGCGAAACAGGGCAATCTTCTGCCTCTCGACGGCCTGCGCGATGCCGAGATGGCGGCGCTGGCGGCGGGGTCGGTCGGGCTGTCGCATCCGTCCTACGCTTTTGGCGGGCGGCAATGGTCGCTGGCGATTGATACGGCAACGCCCGTTGCCTGCTTGCGGCCCGATCTGCTGGACCATGCGCCGAAGCTTTGGGCCGAGGTGCTGGATCTGGCGCGCGCGGGCCGTGTCGGATTTGCGCTGATCCCGATCAATGCGCTGATGACCTTCTTCGGCATGGCCCGGAACCTTGGCTTTGACGTGGCCAAGGACCGGGATCATCTGGTTGCCCCGGCAGCGGGTGCGCATGTTCTGGGCCTGCTGCGCGAGGTCACGGCCCTGATCGACCCGCGCTGCCTGACGCTGGACCCGATCGGCATCTATGAATGGATGAGCCGCAACGCCGATGCCCCGGCCTATTCGCCCTTCGGCTATGGCTATACCAACTACTCGCGCAAGGGCTTTTGCCCCTTTCCGCTGGCCTTCCACGACGCCCCCGGCATGGCCGAACCCACCCCGCGCGGCACGGTTCTGGGGGGCACGGGCATCGCGGTTTCGGCCTTCACAAGGCACCCCGAGATTGCGGTGGACTATGCCTTCTGGATCGCTGGCTCCGACTGTCAGAAGGGGCTTTTCACCGCGTCCGGTGGCCAGCCCGCCCATGCCGCTGCCTGGGAGGATGACACCTGCAACGCCCTGACCGGCACCTTCTTTCGCAACACGCGGGCGACCCTGAACACCGCCTGGCTGCGTCCGCGCTATGACGGCTACATGGCCTTGCAGGACCGCGCGGGCGACATCCTGCATGCCTGCCTGCGGGGCGAAGCGACCGAGGCCGCCACCCTTGCCGCCCTTGACGCCGCCTACCGGGAGAGCCGGGCATGACCCTTCCGCTGGACGGTATCCTTGTCATCGACTTCAGCCAGTTCCTGTCGGGGCCGCTGTGCAGCCTGAAGCTGGCCGATCTGGGCGCGCGGGTGATCAAGATCGAACGCCCCGGCCAGGGCGACCTTTGCCGCACCCTCTATCTAAGCGACACCGAGATCGGCGGCACCAACAGCCTGTTTCACGCCATCAACCGCAACAAGGAAAGCTTCACCGCCGATCTGCGCGATGAGGCTGACCGCGCCATGCTGCGGGGTCTGGTCACCCGCGCCGATGTGGTCTTGCAGAACTTCCGCCCCGGCGTGATCGAACGGCAGGGCTTTGGCTATGATGACGTGCGCGCGCTGAACCCCGGTGTCGTCTATGGCTCGATCTCGGGCTATGGCGAGGACGGGCCCTGGGTCGATCTGCCGGGGCAGGATTTGCTGGCGCAGGCACGGTCGGGGCTGTTGTGGCTGACCGGGTCGGCGGGCGATCCACCAATGCCGATGGGGCTGGCGGCCGCCGACATGATGGCGGGCAATGCGCTGGCGCAGGGGGTGCTGGCAGCACTGGTGCGCAAGGCGCGCACCGGACAGGGCGGGCTGGTGCAGACCTCGCTCTTAGAGGCGTTGCTGGATTTCCAGTTCGAGGTGCTGACCACGCATCTGAACGACGGCGGCCGGCTGCCACAAAGGTCTGCCATGAACGGGGCACATGCCTATCTGGGCGCGCCTTACGGCGTCTACCAGACCGCTGACGGCTGGCTGGCGCTGGCAATGACGCCCTCGCTGGAGCGGCTGGCACGCTTGCTGGGCCTGACGGGTCTTGATCACTGGTTCAACGATCCGCGTCAGGCGATGCACGACCGCGACGCGATCAAATCGATCATCGCGGCTGGCCTTGCAACCAAAAGCACCGCGCACTGGCTGGCGCTTTTGCAACCCGCCGACATCTGGTGCGCCGAGGTGCTGGACTGGCCCGGGCTGATGGCCTCCGACGCCTTCCAGCGGCTGAAGATGGTGCAACACATCAGCGGCAGCAGCGCCAGCCTAGACACGCTGCGCGGTCCCTTGCGGATCGACGGCGCGGCGCTGACCAGCCCGCGCGCGGCCCCCGATCTGGGACAGGACCGGAAGGCGATCATTCAGGAATTCGGTCTGGGTCAAGCCCGCACCGGACAGGAAGGCAAGCGGCGGGTCTCCGCCACTTGAAACGTCAACGGGCGCGTAAACGCCCACTTTGGGAGGAGAGACCAATGAAACTGACGGTCAAACTGGCACTGGGCACCGCCCTTGCCACCATGGCCCTGCCGGCCCTGGCGCAGGACTATGGCAAGTTCGACGGCTACACCCTGCGGGTCAAGCTGATCGGCGGCGCGCAATACGAGCCGCTGTATGCCGAGATCCCGAAATGGGAAGCAGCGACCGGCGCCAAGGTCGAGATCGTGTCCTCGAAGAACCATTTCGAGCTGGACAAGGAGATCAAGCAGGACATCGCAGCCGGCACGCTTGACTGGTGCGTGGGGTCGAACCACACCTCGTTTGCGCCGCAATATGGCGATATCTACATCGACCTGAATGGCGTGATCGCAGCCGAAGTCATCGCCGATTTCGTGCCACTGGCGATCTCGCAATCCACCGTCAATGACCGACTTGTTCAACTGCCGCGCCATTCGGACGTGTCCAACCTGTTCTACCAGAAGTCGCTGTATGAAGACGACGCCAAGAAGGCCGAGTTCAAGACCAAATACGGTTACGATCTGGCACCACCCGAAACCTGGGTGCAGGTCAAGGATCAGGCGATCTTCTTTTCGAACCCGCCGGATTTCTATGGCTTCCAGTTCGTCGGCAAGGATGAGGCCGTCAACGGCCGCTTTTATGAAATGCTGGTCGCCAATGGCGGCGCGATGTTCGACGACAAGTGGAACCCTACTTTCAACTCGGCGGCGGGCGTTGAAGCGCTGCAATTCTTTGTCGATCTTTACGCGGCCAAGGCCGTTCCGGTCGGGGTTCCGAACTACACCTGGGACGATACCGGGCTTGGCTTTGCGTCAGGCTCGATCGCGCTGAACCTGGATTGGGGGGGCTGGTCAACCTTCTTCAACGATCCGGCCAACTCGAAGGTTGCAGGCAACGTCGGCCTGATCCGCGCACCAAAGGGCAGCGGGGGCAAGCGGACGGGATGGGCTGGGTCGCACACCTTTTCGATCACCGAAGGCTGCGACAACAAGGATGCCGCCGCGTCCTTCGTGACCTTCCTGACCAGCTATGACAACCAGATGGTCGAGGCACGCAAAGGACTGTTGCCGACCCGGACCAAAGTCTGGGACGATGCGATTGCCGAGTTCGAGGGTGCGGGAAACGCGTTCTCGGCCGAGGTGATGAAGACCTTCCAGACATCGATGGCCGAAGACGCGTTCACCCCGCCGCTGATCCCGGAATGGATCGAGGTGTCGAACGTGATGTGGCCCAAGCTGCAAGCCGCGATTGTCGGTGACATGACGGCACAGGAGGCACTGGATGCGGCTCAGGCCGAAGCAGCCGTGATCATGAAAGACGCCGGCTACAACTGACCTACTCTGGCGCGGGAGGATGCTCCCCCTTCCGCGCCACCTTTTTTCCGAAGGCTTTCCAGATGATCCGTGCCCTGACCACGCGACGAAGCGAAATGGCGCCGTTCCTGCTGCTGCTGCCGGCCATTGCGACCATGCTTTTCGTGGTGGCCTTGCCGCTGGTGTTTTCGCTGTGGACATCGCTGACGCCCTACAAGCTGACCAAACCGAATACGCTTTATGATTTCATCGGCCTGACGAACTACATCCGCATCTTCGGCGACTGGGATTTCTGGGCGGCCTTCCTGCGCACCATCGCGTTTCTGACCGTGGCGCTGAACGTAGAGTTCGCGCTGGGTCTGGGCATCGCGCTTTTGATCAACAAGATCACCTGGGGCCAGCGGACCTTGCGCACCATCATGATGTTTCCGATGATGTTTTCGCCGATCCTGGTCGGCTTTCAGTTCAAGTTCCTGTTCAACGACCACATCGGCGTGGTGAACAACGCCCTGCAGTCTCTTGGCCTGACCGATCAGGCGATCCCCTGGCTGGTCGACGCGAACCTTGCGATGTTCTCGATCACTCTGGCCGAGGTCTGGATGAGCACATCGGTCTTTGCGATCCTTCTCCTCGCCGGTCTTTTCGCCATGCCGCGCGACCCGCTGGAGGCAGCGCGGGTCGATGGCTGCAACAGCTGGCAGGTCTTTCGCCACATCACCCTGCCGTTCCTCATGCCCTTCGCCTATATCGCGATGGCGATCCGCAGCCTGGACGTCGCCCGCGCCTATGATCTGGTCGCCGTGATGACCGATGGCGGCCCCGCCGGGCGGACCGAGCTGCTGTGGACCCTGATCGCGCGCACCGGCTATGACGAGGCGAAGATGGGGCAGGCCAATGCGATGGCCTATGTCTCGACGATCCTGTCGGTGCTTTTCACCTGGTATTTCTACCGCAAGCTGGTTGCGGCGCGCCGCTACATGGGGGGCGTCGAATGACCGTGTCCGTGGAAAGCGGTGTCTCGAAGCAGGCGAAGAAGGTGGCGCTTTGGCTGACCACGTTCCTTCTGATGCTGGTGATGTGCCTGCCGGGCCTGTGGGTCGTGTTGTCGGCCTTCCGGCCCAATCGCGAGATTCTGGCCAAGCCGCCGGTCTGGGTGCCAGAAGACCTGACGCTGGACAATTTCGGCAAGATATTCGGCTTTGGGGCCGAGCAGGTCGGCATCCCGGTCGGCAGTTACTTCACCAACTCGCTGATCATCGCGCTGACGTCGACCGTCATTGCGCTGATCATCGGAGTCGCGGGCGGCTATGCTTTCGCCCGCTACCGGTTCCGCTTCAAGGGCGGCATCTTCCTTGGCCTGATGCTGTTTCGGGCGGTGCCGGGCATCGCCCTGTCGCTGCCGGTCTTCATGATGTGGAGCAGGCTTGGCCTTGTCGACACCAAGATGGGGCTGATCATCGTCTATGTGTCGCTGAACGTGCCCTTCACCATCTGGCTGATCGACGGCTTCTTCCGCCAGATCCCGCCAGCCCTGTCCGAGGCGGCGCAGGTCGATGGCTGCACCCGCTGGCAGGCCTTCTGGAAGATCGAATTTCCCCTGGCCAAATCCGGCATCGCGGCCGCCGGGGTGTTCGCCTTCCTGACCAGTTGGAACGAGTTTGCGCTGGCCAGCCAGCTGACCAGGTCAACCGACAGCAAGACCCTGCCAGTGGGCCTTCTGGACTTCACCGCGCAGTTCACCATCGACTGGGCAGGCATGTGCGCGATGGCGGTGATCATCATCATCCCGGCGCTGATCCTGACCTTCATCGTGCAGAAACACCTGATTGCCGGACTGACCTTCGGCGGCGTGAAAGGATAGGACATGGCAGAAATCACGCTGGAGAAGGTGGTCAAGAAATACGGCGCGCTGGGGGTGGTCCACGGCATCGACCTGCACATCGCCCATCAGGAATTTGTCGTGCTGGTCGGGCCTTCGGGCTGCGGCAAGTCCACCACTCTGCGGATGATCGCTGGGCTGGAGGATATCACCGGGGGGCTGGTGAAAATCGGCGGTCAGGTGGTGAACGACCTGCCGCCGCGCAAGCGCAACATCTCGATGGTGTTCCAGAACTATGCGCTCTATCCGCACATGAACGTGCGCGACAATCTGGGCTTCGGGCTGAAGATCGCCGGGCAGGCCCCGGACGAAATCGCCCGTCGGGTGGCCGAGGCCGCCGATATCCTAGGCCTTGTCCCGCTGTTGGACCGCACGCCCGCAGAACTGTCGGGCGGCCAGCGCCAGCGCGTCGCGATGGGCCGTGCCATCGTGCGGAACCCGGATGCGTTCCTGTTCGACGAACCCCTGTCGAACCTTGACGCCAAACTGCGCGGCCAGATGCGGGCCGAGATCAAGAAGCTGCACCGACAGGTCAAGACCACGGTCGTCTATGTGACCCACGATCAGGTCGAGGCGATGACATTGGCCGACCGGATCGTGGTGATGAAGGACGGCCATATCGAACAGGTCGGCACGCCCATGGAGGTGTTCAACCATCCGGTCACCACCTTTGTCGCCACCTTCATCGGCAGCCCGCCGATGAATCTTCTGCCCGGCACCATCGAGGGCCAGACCGTGCGCCTGGCCGATGGCACCGGTGTTCCCGTGCCCGACCGGCTGAAAGAATTCGTCCGGGACGGCATGCCGGTGCAGCTGGGCATCCGGCCCGATGACATCTCGCCCGTTGGGCACGGCCTGTCGCAGGATGGCCCCGGCGCCGAGGTGGCGCTGAAGGTCGATCTGGCCGAACCCCTTGGGATGGAAAGCCTGATCTACACCCGGCTTGCAGGGCAGGAAGTGCAAGCCAAGCTTTACGGCCCCCGCATCGTCGCCCCGGGCGAGGAACTGACCTTCCGTCTGGCGCTCGACCGCGCGCATCTTTTCGATGCAGCTACCGGCAAGTCGGTAAGGGTGGCCTGAATGGCACGGATCACCCATGTCGAGATCAGGATGGTCGATCTGGTGCCGATGGTCAGACGCACCGACGCCATCCAGTCCTTCGTCAGTCAGGAAACCCCCTTCGTTACCATCACCGATGCCGACGGGGCTGTCGGGGTCGGCTACAGCTATACCATCGGCACGGGCGGCCCGGCGGTGATCAGCCTTTTGCGCGAAACCCTGGTGCCACGCCTGATCGGGCGCGAGGCCGAAGAGATCGAGTCGATCTGGCGCGACCTTCTGTTTGCCACCCATGCCACGGCGGTCGGGGCAATCACCTCGCTGGCTCTGGCGGCGATCGACACCGCCCTGTGGGACCTGCGCTGCAAGCGCGCGGGCCTGCCCTTGTGGCGCATGGCGGGCGGCGCGAAACCGGCGATTCCGCTTTATTCCACCGAGGGCGGCTGGCTGCATATCGAACCCGCGGCGCTGGTCGAAGATGCGCTCCGGGTGAAGGAACAGGGCTTTGCCGGGTCCAAGGTCAAGGTCGGCAAGCCGCATCTGGCGCAGGACCGCGCGCGCCTGTCTGCGGTGCGCGCCGCCGTGGGCGACGATTTCCGCCTGATGGTCGACGCCAATCAGGCGTTTCACTACCACGAGGCGCTTTTGCGCGCGCACATGCTGGCCGATGTCGGAATAACATGGTTCGAAGAACCGATGCCCGCCGATGACCTGACCGGCCACGCCCGCCTTTCCGCTGCCTCACGCGTGCCGATTGCGGTGGGCGAAAGCCTGTATTCCCCCGGCCAGTTCGCCGATTACCTGTGCGCCGGGGCCTGCAGCATCGTGCAGGTCGATGTCGCGCGGGTGGGCGGTATCACCCCTTGGCTGAAGGTGGCACACATGGCCGAGGCGATGAACATCGCCGTCTGTCCGCATTTCCTGATGGAGCTGCACGTCAGCCTGGTTTGCGCCATTCCGAACTCATGGATGCTGGAATACATCCCGCAGCTGGACGAGATCACCCGGTCCCGGCTGGATATCCGGGGCGGACTGGCGCACCCGCCGGAAGTGGCAGGCCTCGGGATCGACTGGGACCATCAGGCGATCAGGACGCAGACAGTCGCAGGCAGCCACAGCGACCACAGGGGGTAGAAGAATGCAGCGGATGGGAATGGTCATCGGTCTGAAAGCCGACAAGGTCGAAGTCTACAGGCGCCTGCATGCCGCCGTCTGGCCGGAGATTCTGGCCAGGATCAGCGACTGCAACATCCGGAACTATTCGATCTACCTCAGGCAGCCCGAGAACCTGATGTTCTCGTATTTCGAATACCACGGCAGCGATTTCGCCGCCGACATGGCGAAGATGGCCGCCGATCCCCGGACGCAGGAATGGTGGGGCGTCTGCATGCCATGCCAGGACCCGCTTTCCACCCGCAAGGACGGTGAGTGGTGGGCCCCGATGGACGAGGTCTTTCACCATGACTGACCCTCTGGCCGCCCTGCAAGGCTGCTATACCTCGGTCGTGCATGATGTGCTGCGCGCGATGGGGCGCCGGAATTTCACCCTGCCGCAACGGCTGCGCCCGCTGAATCCCGAGGGCGTTCTGACCGGCCCTGCTTTCACCATTGAAGGCCGGATGGACGAGACGGCAGATGCCCACCAGACCCTGCTGGCCTGGACCGGCCTTCTGTCCAAGGCACCGGCGGGCCACATCTGGACCGCCCAGCCGCACAACCACATCGTGGCGCAGATGGGCGAGTTGTCGGCCGAAACCCTGCACCGCAAGGGCGTGCTTGGCTGCGTCACCGATGGCGGCCTGCGTGACACCAACTTCATCCTGCGGCTGGGATTTCCCTGCTGGGGCGTCTTTCACACCCCACGCGACGTGGTGGGCTGCTGGCTGCCGACCGCAACCGATGTGCCAATCCTGATCGACGATGTGCAGGTCCGTCCCGGCGACTGGTTGCACGGCGACCGCGATGGCATGGTCTGCATTGCGGCAGAGATCCTGACCGACGTGGCCGAGAAAGCTCAGGCCGGCATGGCCACCGAAAGCCTTGTGCGGCGCGCCATTCTGGACGGGATGGACCCGCAGGCCGCCTACCTGCGCCACGGAAAATTCTGATGCAGATCTCCGCGCTCGACATTCGCGCCTGCCTGTTGCCCGCGGGCCTGCCCGGTTCGGGATCGTTGCGGGACGGCACGAGCGACCGGATGGAATGCGTCGTCTACACGATGCGCACCGACGACGGGCAAGAGGCGTCGATGCTGGGCTTTGCCGGGCGCTCGGCCAAGGGCGCGGCTGAAACCTCCGCCGCCTCGTTGCGACCGTTCTTCGTCGGGCGCAACGCGCTGGACCGCGAAGGCGCATGGCACGACTGGCGGCGGGCGGACCGCTGGTGGCACCACTTGCCCGGCCATGCCTACGGTCCCGCGGATTGCTGCCTGTGGCTTCTGGGCGCGCAGGCGGCGGGCCAACCGCTTTGGCGCTACATCGGCGGTGCGCGTGACAAGGTGCCGGTTTACGCCTCGTCCCTGGTGTTGCCGGATGCAGCCGCCTATGCCGACGAGGCCCGCGCCGTGCAGGCGGCGGGTCTGCGCGGCTACAAGATCCACCCTCCCGGACGATCCCTGGGTGAGGACATCGCCATTCACCGCGCCGTCCGGCAGGCCGTGGGCGACGATTTTGCCCTGATGTCGGACCCGGTCCAACCCTACACGTTCGACGAGGCCCTGCGCCTTGGCCGGGCATTGGAAACATTGGGATATCTGTGGCTGGAAGAACCTTTGCCTGATGAGGCGTCCGGTGCCTTGGCCGAACTGACGCGCCGCCTTGACATAGCGGTGATCGGCGGCGAGGTGCTGGCCAAGCGGCCCTATGCGCTGGCCGACTACTGTGCCCGCCGCGTGGTCGACGGGGTGCGTGCCGATGTCAGCTGGTCAGGCGGCGTCACGGGCACCCTCAAGACCGCCCGTCTGGCCGAAGCCTTTCACATGCAATGCGAAATCCATACGGCGATCTTCCACCCGCTGGAGATGGTGAATCTGCACGTCTGCGGCGCGATCCGCAACTGCGCTTGGTTCGAGGTGCTCTGGCCGATGGCGCCCTTCGCCTTCGGGCTCGTCGGAAGCCTGCCGATCGAGGATGGCTTTGCCCGGATACCTTCCGGTCCGGGCCTCGGCCACGGTCTCGACTGGGCAGCGATCGACGCCGCGACCCTGGAGGTGTTCTGATGCTGACCGACCCCCGCCTGATGTTGCTGTCGCCAAATGACAGCGTCTATGTGCTGCGCGACCAGATCGCAGCGGGTGAGGCCGTGATGGTGGACGGCTTGGCGGTCGCCTTTGCGCAGACGCTTGGGTTGGGCCACAAGATCGCACGGGTTTCTTTGGCCAAAGGCGATCAGGTGATCAAATACGGCGCGCCTATCGGACGGGCCAGCCGGGCTATCGCTCCGGGGGACCATGTGCATCTGCACAATCTGGTGTCCGACTACACACCGACCTATGCCCTGAATACAGGTGAAGCATGAGAGGCTGGCTGCGGTCCGACGGCCGCAAGGGCATCCGCAACGTGGTGGCGGTGGCCTATCTGGTCGAATGTGCCCACCATGTCGCCCGCGAAGTGGCGGGGGCGGACCGCGAGAATGCCCATGTCATCGGCTTTCCCGGCTGTTTTCCGAACCCCTATGCGCAAAAGATGATGGAGCGGCTTTGCACCCATCCCAACGTCGGCGCGGTCCTGCTGGTCAGCCTCGGCTGCGAAAGCTTTGACCGCCATCAGGTCGAGGCGGTGGTTGCGGCCACGGGCCGGCCCGTCAAGGTTCTGGTGATCCAGAACGCGGGCGGCACAAGGTCCACCATCGCGGCGGGGCGGGACTGGGTCGCCGAACAGGTGGCGGCACTGGCCGCAGCGCCAACCGTGCCGATGGCGGTATCAGAGTTGATCGTGGGCACGGTCTGCGGCGGGTCGGACGGCACCTCGGGCATCACCGGCAACCCGGCGGCGGGCATCGCCTTTGACAAGCTGGTGGCCGCCGGCGCCGCCTGCATCTTTGAAGAAACCGGCGAGCTGATCGGCTGTGAAGCCATCATGGAGGCCCGCGCCGCCACCCCCGCCTTAGCCGCCGAACTGCGCGCCTCGGTGGAAAAGGCCGCCCGCTACTATGCCACTCTGGGCTATGGCAGCTTTGCCAGCGGCAATGCCGATGGCGGGCTGACCACGATCGAGGAAAAGTCGCTGGGGGCCTACATGAAATCCGGCCAGTCGATGATTTCCGGCCTGATCAAGCCGGGCGACATCCCTCCGAAAGGCGGGCTGTACCTGATGGACGTGGTCCCCGACGGCGAGGTGCGGTTCGGCTTTCCCAACATCTCGGACAATGCCGAAATCGTCGAGATGATGGCATCCGGCGCGCACTGCACCCTCTTTGTCACCGGGCGCGGGTCCGTTGTCGGCTCGGCCCTGGCCCCGGTCATCAAGATCGCCGCCAACCCGCACATGTACGCGCGCCTGTCCGAAGACATGGACGTGAACGCCGGGCGCGTGCTGGAAGGCGCTGCGACACTGGAGGAGGTGGGGCAAGAGATCTTCGATCTGGTCGTCAACCTTGCTTCGGGTCAGCGCAGCAAATCCGAGGACCTCGGCCATCAGGAATTCATCCTGACCTACAAGAGTTTTGAACCAATCGGCCCGGCGTGCCTGCCGGTATGAAGGAGCGATGATGGGACGTCTTGACGGAAAACGCGCGTTGGTGACGGCGGCTGGGCAAGGGATTGGCCGGGCCTCGGCCCTCGCCATGGCGCGCGAGGGTGCGACGGTGCTGGCCACCGATGTGAACGAGGCCGCCCTTGCGGACCTGTCCGCAGCAGGACTGGAAACCCGGGTTCTGGATGTGCGCAACCCGGCCTCGATTGCAGCCACGGTCGCGGCGGCTGGACCAATCGACGTCCTGTTCAACTGCGCGGGCTTTGTCGCGGCGGGCAGCATCCTTGACTGTGACGAGGATCAGTGGGCCTACAGCCTGGACCTCAACATGACGGCCATGTACCGGATGTGCCGGGCCTTTCTGCCGGGCATGATCACGACTGGCAAAGGGTCGATCATCAACATGGCCTCGGTCGCGGGGTCGGTCATCGCCGCCCCCAACCGCTTTGTCTACGGCGCGACCAAGGCCGGAGTGATCGGTCTGACCAAGGCCATCGCCGCCGATTTCGTCACCAAGGGTATCCGGTGCAATGCCATCTGCCCCGGCACCGTCGAAAGCCCCTCACTCGAGCAGCGCCTGCGCGACACGGGGGACTATGCCGCCGCCCGCGCCGCCTTCATCGCCCGCCAGCCCATTGGCCGCATCGGCCAACCCGAAGAGATCGCGGCCCTTGTGGTCTATCTGGCCAGCGATGAAAGCGCCTACACCACCGGTGTCGCGCATGTGATCGATGGTGGCTGGTCCAATACCTGATCACCGCCCCCAAGCCACAGCTTTTCCGCAACGGAGAACCGACATGGATTTCATCGACACCCATCTGCATCTGATTGCACGCGACAAGCTGGGCTACGGCTGGACCCTGGGCATCCCTGCTTTGGCCGAAGGGGATTTCACACTTGCCGATTACTCTGCGCTGACCTCTGGGCGCGGTGTGGTCGGGGCCGTCTTCATGGAGACCGGCGTGGACGACGCCGACTACAAGGCCGAGGCGCGCCTCATGTCCGGGCTTGTCGGTCAGGGCGGGCTGTTGGGTCAGGTTGCCTCATGCCGCCCCGAGGCGGACAGCGACTTCGAAGCATGGCTGGAGGAGTGCGCAGGCCTGCATGTCCACGGATTTCGCCGCATGCTGCACGTGATGCCGGATGAGCTTTCCCAGACGCCAGCTTTCCGGCGCAATCTGGCCCGGATCGGTGTGGGCGGATGGGCTTTCGACGTCTGCGTTCTGGCCCGGCAGTTGCCGGTTGCGCTTGAGCTGGCAAAGGCCTGCCCGAACCAGCCCCTCGTCCTGGATCACTGTGGCGTCCCGGACATTGCCGGCAATGCCTTTGAAGAGTGGGCCAAGGGGATCACGGCACTTGCTGCTCTGCCGCATGTCAACGTGAAACTGTCAGGCATCACCGCCTATTGCGCAGCAGGCACCGCCAGCCTGGCCACGCTTCAGCCTTGGGTAGACCATGTCCTGAACGCTTTCGGCCCGGAGCGGATGCTTTGGGGCGGAGATTGGCCAGTGGTCAATCTGGGGGTCGGATTGCCGGACTGGATTTCCCTGTCCCGTGACCTGCTCAAGGACCTGTCAGCTTCTGAGCAGGATCAGATTGGTCATGGCACCGCCAAACGCGTCTACCGTCTTTGACGCCGTGCAGGACGGGGGCACCAGGCCAGGCATTTGAAGCAACCTTTGGCAGCCGGCACGAAAAGATCGCCACCGCAAATTGGGTCCTGACCCTAGGCTCGATAGGCAGATTTGTAGGTCCGGCCGACTGGAAACTGATCTCAACTGTCGGCAAACCAGCAAGCGGTAAGTTCAACACTGTCGCTAAAGCTGACCGCAGCGGACGACCGCACTCCGCCCGACGCTGAAGCTACAACAAGATTGGCGGGTAGCTCACTCTCCGCATTTCGCGGCGGCGTCCCCACGGTCACAGATCTGGTTTTGGAAGCCCCCTGGAAGGCTCGACACAAGATGGCGTGGGACGGCGCACGATAATAGAGACAAACAAAGTCAAGACATAAGTGATAATTCTGTGGCGATGGATGGCCATGGATCCAATGAGATTCCTGACTTTTGATCAGCGGGTCACAGGTTCGAATCCTGTCCGGCTCACCACCACGGCAGTTTGGGCTCGACCGCAAGGTCCGGGTGTTTGGCAATGCTGGGGGAATTGATCCTGATTTGTGCCGGTCAGAAGCCAACCTCCAACCCGAAGTCCGAACCCCGGTTTCCGCCGATTCCCGCACTGGGCTTGATGAAGAAGCTTTCTTTCCCGGCGCCGCGGTCGGGAGCATCGGCCGTGTCAAACACCGCTTCGGCCCCCAGGACGATGCCATAGGCAGGGGTGACCGCCGCCACGCGGGTCAGCTTTACCGAAAAGTCGCTGACACCAAAGCCGTCCTCGCCAAAGCTGGTCGAGACCAGCGGCAGCTTGAGGTTCAGCCCGGTCCGCCCGTCTGCGCTGATCGGTGTGCCGAATTTCAGGAACAGCGTCTGTATATCGCCGCCGTTCGGCAGGTCGATGTAGTCGTAGGACGTGGAAAAGCTGGTGCTCATTCGTCGGGTCGGTGCCGTCATCGGCCTTCTGGTCCTGCGCCGAAACGGCGAAGGGAACCAGCATGGCAAGACCGACGGCAAGCTGAAGCTTTGAACAACGTGTCACGAGTTTACTTTCCAAGGTTGCCGTGCGGCCAGCTCCTGCGGCCGCACGGGACAATCTGCGTCAGTTCCGCGCGATGGAAAAGGCCCCGTCCGATCCGATCACGGCCGTCAGATAGCGCGCGACACAGGCAGATGAATGCAGTCCCGCAAGGCGATCCGGCATCGGCAGGCCGCGCCCCGCATAGAAGTTGCCCGCCTCATACCGCAGCGTCGCCTTCCGCAGGAAATCACCATAGGGATCGGTCCCATCCAGCGGCGGCACGTAATGCAGACGGCCCTCTTTCTGCCCCGCCTCGTAAACCGTCGCACCTTCCTTGATCGTCTGGGCCACCGTCAGCGTGTCCAGCGTCTCGGGGTCAATCGCCGTCGGGTCGCCCGACAGGATCACCAGATCGGCCAGTTTGCCCACCTCGATCGAGCCCTTCATGTCCTCTTCAAAATACTGGTATGCAGGCCAGATTGTCATCGCCTTCAACGCGGTGATCACGTCCACCCGCTGATCCGCCCCGATGATGTCGCCCGACCGCGACCGCCGGGTGACGGTGGCATCCAGCACCCGCATTGAATCCGGGAAGGCCACCGGCGCGTCGTGGTGCGAACTGAACAATATACCCCGCGCCACCATCCAGCCTGTGGGCGAGATGTTGTCGGCCAGCACCGGGCCGACCGTATGCTCGCGATGCCAGTCGCCCCAGTAGAATGTGTGCATCGGAAAAAGCGACGGGAAGATCCCCAGCCGCTTGATCGCATCGACCTGATCTTCGCGCAGGAACTGGCCGTGGATCAGCACCGGGCGGCGGTCGGCCGGGCCATGTTTGCGCGTGGCCGCCTCGGTCGCGGCGATCAGCATGTCGGACGCGCCCTCGCCGTTGGCATGGACCAGAATCTGGATGCCATTCGCAAAAGCCCAGTCGATGGCGTCGACGGTCTGATCCATGGACGAGGCTGCATAACCCAGATAGCCGGGCGGATAATCGCCCACCGGGTCGTAGTAGGGCCGGTCGCGCAGCGCCGTGAAGCCTTGCGGCGAACCGTCGATCCCCAGTTTTGCGCCGCCTAGGCGAAAGCGGTTTTCATAGTCCTGCGATGCATTGGCCGCAATGTAGTCCCTGTCCTGCGAGACATCCATGTGCGTTATCACATCGATCTTGAAGCCACCCTCGGCTGCCACTTCGCGCATGATCTCGGCCGTACCGCGAACCGAACGGCCCTCTTGTGCAGTGGTATAGCCGTAGCGGGCCCACAAATCAGCGCCCGCCTTCACCATGGTCTTGATGCCGTCGCGGTCGATGGCCCCGAGCAATTTCACGATCGCGCCATAGTGTGCATTCTCTTCCAGGACACCTGTCGGCTCGCCCGACGCGTCCTTGACAATGACGCCGCCGGCTGGGCTATCGGAGGCTGCGGAAACTCCGATGATCTCGAGCGCCTTCGAGTTAGCCGCACCAAGATGGCCCGACTGATGCACGATGTAGATCGGAAACTCGGTCGAAACCGCGTCCAGATCGGCGCGGGTGGGGTGGCGCAGTTCGGCCAGTTGCGACTGGTCATAGCCGAAGCCGATGATCAGGTTCGCCTTTTCGACCGCGTCGCGGTTTTCCCCGATCCAGTCGCGCAGGGTCTGCTGCAGGCTGGCAATGTCGGTCACCTCGCCGTCGGGGGCCGCCAGCAGATTGGCTGACAACGCCTGAATGCCGCCGCCGAAGATGTGGCCATGGGCATCGACAAAGCCGGGAACCAGCGCGCGGCCGTCAAGT
>JANOER010000162.1:0-3697 GCA_031441285.1 Rhodobacterales bacterium | reverse complement strand
AGGGTCTGCTGCAGGCTGGCAATGTCGGTCACCTCGCCGTCGGGGGCCGCCAGCAGATTGGCTGACAACGCCTGAATGCCGCCGCCGAAGATGTGGCCATGGGCATCGACAAAGCCGGGAACCAGCGCGCGGCCGTCAAGTTCGGTGATCTCTGTCGCGTCACCCTTCAGCGCCATGATCTCGTCAACGGTGCCGACAGCGATGATGAGGCCGTCCTTGATCGCCACCGCTTCGGCGCGCGGCTGCGCGTCGTTCATCGTCAGGACCGGGCCACCGGTGAAAATCCGGTCTGCAACCTCTTGCGCGAAGGATGGCAGTGCAAGGGCCAGGCCAAGGCAAGTGGTCAGGGCAAGAGAGGTAGGGCGCATGGATCATCCTTTTCCGACTTGGGGGCGGCGGCGCAACCATTGGGCGGCTCCCCGGAGTGTAGCGTTCTTTGCGATCTGAACCGTAGCAGACTTGCAGCCTAGCAACCCGTGCGGAACGGGATTGCCGTGATCACGACAGTCTGCCAGTTTCAAGCCAAGCAGCAAGGTCCAGCCTGTGAAACGCGCAGAGGCGGAACAACTGATCCTGAAATCCGGCTGGCTTGCCGACCGGCCGACCGGGGTTCGCGATGAAATCCTTGGCCGGTGCCGTCTCCTTGCGCCCAAGGCCGGCACTTTCCTGCGCCATGCCGGGGATAATCCCGGTGGCATTTACGGCATTGCCAGCGGCGGGATCGGCATCATGCTGCCCCTTGCCACCGACGGGCAGGCGCTGGTGCATGTCTCGCGGCGCGGCACCTGGTTCGGCTATGTCCACGCAACCAAGGACAGGACGCTGCCGATCTCCTACCTCGTGATGGAGCCCAGCACGCTTCTGCATCTGCCCCTGGCGCACCTGCGCGAAATCCAGACCACCCGGCCGTGGATGCAGCCACATCTCAATGCCCTTGCAGACGATAGCCTGACCCGCGCGATCGCGAACGTGACCAACCTTCTGATCCGCAATCCCGCGCGCCGTATCGCCGCCAGCCTGCTGCGCATTGCCCCGGACCACGACGATGGCACACCCTGCCGGATCGCCATCAGCCAGGAACAGCTTGGCGAGATCGCAAATGCCGCGCGGGACGTGGCGAACCGGGCGCTGAAACTGTTCGAGGCAAATGGGTGGGTTGCAGTCGGCTACCGGTCAGTGACCTTGCTCCGACGCGAAGCGCTTGCCCGTTTTGTCAAGTCGGGCGGATAGCCTTCGACAGACAATTCACAGGTCAGATCATCCGGATCGTGTCCTTGCCCACCGCCAGCATATAGCCGCGCCGGGCGATGGTCTTGACCAGAAGCTCGCTGACCAACTGATTGCCCAGCGAATCGCGCAAGCGCTTGACGCGGGTTGCGCCGGCAGCTTCATCACAGTCCGCCTCGTTGCGGCCCGAAATCACCGCCTCGATCTGCGCGCCGGTCAGCACTTCGTCATCCATCCGTGCTTCCGCCAGCACGGACAGCGTTTCCAGCGCCGCTTCGGTCAGGGCGAATTCCAGATCGTTGATATAGACCGCCCGCGATTCGCGGCTGATCATCAGGCTGGCCACCTGGATGCCCGATCGCTGGATGGCCGAGATGCGGCGGTTCAGCGCGATGATCATCACCAGAAACACCAGCGCCGCGATCAGTAACGCGGTGGAAAACACCAAGAGCACGAAGATCACGCTGCGATAGCTGGCCAGCACCTCGGAGAACGAGGTGCCGGACTGGGCAAGGATCTCCAGAAGCTTGATCTCGGCCCCGGTGGTCAGATCGTCGTTTTCGACGAAGATCCGTTCCACCTTGGCGTTGAAGGCGTTGGCGTCGGGAAGGTTCAGGAACAAGAACAGCGCCGCGCCCAGAAGGATCAGCACGATTGCGGCAATTCCGAAGGCAACCACGCGGTTGCCTGCCTTCAGGCTTTCAGTAACGGAGGAAGTACTCTCCGGCACTCGCTTTCCTTTCCTCAAGACCTTCCGGCCCGAATGTGGACAGAACGGTCAGCAGCGTCCAGCCATCGGCCGCCAGTCTTGGCGACAATTCGCCTTCCGCAGCCCCGGGCGAGCAACCGCCGTCCGAGACCTGCGCCACACCGTAGTGCAGCTTGAGGGGTTCGTCACGCTTGGCCTTGTAATCGGCATAGCATTCCGCCGCTGCCGGTCCCGCAAGGGCCAGCGCCACTGTTGTGGCAAGGATCAGTTTTTTCATTGTGCCGTTCCAGACAATAGACTGCTCGATCTCGGTCAGAGAATGCGCGCGACTGTGTTGATATTCAATATCACCGGGCCGATTTTCGCTTTGATATGGGATAGCAGACCCCACAACCGGGGACGCTATGCCCTAGCAGGCGGGCGATATTGCTTACCCGGCGGCTTCGGGACGAGGCTCAGGTCATCAGGGTTGCCAGCCATCCGGCGGCGGCCCTGCAAGACCAGACCCCAGCGCCAAAGGAGGCCGCCATGACCACCAACTTCAAGACCAAGCCGCGCCAGATCGCCTCACGCGGGATTGCCGAAAGCGGCGTCTCGGGTCATCGCTTCGCCGGGATGGTGACGGCCGGCGCCGTAGCACTGGCCCTGGTCCTTGGGGCGGCGCTGCCCGCGAAGGCGGACAAGAAGAACGACCTTGCCAAGGCGCTGCTTGGGGCGCTGGTCGTGGGCGTCATCGTGAACGAGCTGAAAGACAAGCCGAAGCCGGCCCCGGTGGTTACTCCTGAACCGGTGGCGTCAAAGCGCGTGCCATCGGTCTGTGCCATCTCGATCGACGGGGCCGAACGGTCGGTCACGCTTTATCCCGAAAGCTGTCTGCGCCGCGAAGGGTTCGACCACCGGCTGCCGCGTGGGTGTGGCAACTCGGCGCGCGTCTTCGGGCGCGACGACCGGGTCTATTCCGCGCAATGCCTGCGCGATGCCGGGTTCCGCGTCTCGGGTCAATGACGGACGCGATCGGGCGGGGGCGCCCTTGACCCCCGCCCCGCTTGGGGGTGGAGGGGTGAGCAGCCTCCGCCCCCTTTTTCATCCGCGCGTTCCGGGGTAGGGCGGGTCCATGACCCGCGTGATCCCCAACTTCCGCTTCGAGACCGAGGCCCATGCGCGGGGGGCCAGACGCGTCGTGGGCGTTGACGAGGTCGGGCGCGGACCCCTGGCCGGACCGGTGACGGCCTGCGCGGTGCGGCTGGACCCGGCCCGCATCCCGGTCGGCCTTGCCGATTCCAAGACACTGACCGCCGCCCGTCGCGAGGCGCTTGCCGCCCGGATCCTTGCCGTGGCCGAAGTTGCCGTCGCCCATGCAAGCGTCGAGGAGATCGACAGCCTCAACATCCTGCGCGCCAGCCATCTGGCGATGGAGCGGGCAGTTGCGGCGCTGGGTGCGGATCACGCGCTGATCGACGGCAACCTGATCCCGCGCGGGCTGACCTGCCCGGCCACCGCGATCGTGAAGGGCGACGCGCTTTGCCTGTCCATCGCCGCGGCCTCGATCGTGGCCAAGGTCACCCGCGACCGGATCATGGTGGATTTGGCGCAACAGCACCCCGGCTATGGCTGGGACGCGAACGCAGGTTATCCGACCAAGGCGCACCTGACCGCGCTGCGAAACCTTGGGGTGACCGCTTGGCATAGACGTTCGTTCAAGCCGGTCCACAACATATTGTATCAAGAGAATTCTATAAGCGCCCAGCAGGAATACCTTTT
>JANOER010000161.1:0-13822 GCA_031441285.1 Rhodobacterales bacterium | reverse complement strand
GCGCTGATCTATATTGCACTGGTGATCGGCTGGATCATACAGGGTGACGGCGGCGGCGATATCCAGTCTTTCACCTTCATCCTGATCATCCTTGGCGGATTTGTCACAGCACTTGGAACCTGGTGGGTGCCGTTGCGGTCGGCCCTTATGCGCGCCCTGCCCGAATTTCCCGGCAAGCACCGCCTGCCGCCTTATGGAAAGACGGCATGACCACCCTGACCCCGCGCGAGATCGTGTCCGAGCTTGACCGCTTCATCATCGGCCAGGCCGGGGCCAAGCGTGCCGTCGCGGTGGCGCTGCGCAACCGCTGGCGGCGCAACCAGTTGGGCGATGACCTGCGCGATGAGGTCTATCCGAAGAACATCTTGATGATCGGCCCGACCGGCGTCGGCAAGACCGAGATCAGCCGCCGTCTGGCCAAGCTAGCCAAGGCTCCGTTCCTCAAGGTCGAGGCGACTAAATTCACCGAGGTTGGTTATGTCGGCCGCGATGTGGACAGCATCATCCGCGATCTGGTGGACGTGGCGATCAACGACACCCGCGCCCAGATGCGCGACGAGGTTAAGGCCCGCGCGATGAAAGCCGCCGAAGATCGGGTGATCGAGGCGCTGGCCGGCAAGGACGCCCGCGAACAGACGCGCGACATGTTCCGGGGCAAGCTGAAACGCGGCGAGCTGGACGATACCCTGATCGAGATCGACGTGGCCGATGCCGCCCCGATGCCGATGGGGTTCGGCATGCCAGGGATGGAACAGCAGATGCAGGGCTTGCAGGACATGTTCAAGGCGTTCGGCGGGCGGACCAGCCGCAAGCGCCTTACCGTCGCGCAAAGCCATGACATCCTGATGGGCCAGGAAGCCGACAAGCTGCTGGACGACGAAGCGGTGAAAGCGGCGGCGCTGGAGGCGGTGCAGGAAAACGGGATCGTCTTTCTGGACGAGATCGACAAGATCTGCGCCCGCTCGGACGCGCGCGGGGCGGATGTGTCGCGCGAAGGCGTGCAGCGCGACCTCTTGCCGCTGATCGAAGGCACCACGGTTTCGACCAAACATGGGCCGGTCAGGACCGACCATATTCTTTTCATCGCAAGCGGAGCCTTCCATACCGCCAAGCCGTCGGACCTGCTGCCCGAATTGCAAGGCCGCCTGCCGATCCGGGTGGAACTGGCTCCACTGACCGAGGAGGATTTCGTTCGCATCCTGACCGAGACGGAGAATGCCCTGACCCGCCAATATGCCGGCCTGATGGCGACCGAAGACGTCAAGGTAAGCTTCACCCCCGACGGCATTGCCGCCCTTGCCCGGATCGCGGCCGAGGTGAACCGCTCGGTCGAGAACATCGGCGCGCGCCGGCTTTACACAGTGATGGAGCGGGTGTTCGAGGAACTGTCCTACAACGCGCCCGACCGGGGCGGGCAGTCGGTTACCGTCGATTCGGCCTTCGTAGAGACGAATCTGGGGGCGTTGGCGCGGTCGGCTGACATCTCGCGCTATGTGCTTTGATCCATGACTGTCATCGCCCCCCAAGCCGCGATCTTTCCGTCCGACTGGCCCCGGTTTGGGCTGGGTTGTGCCTCGCTTGGCAACATCTTCGCCATCTACTCCGAGGCTGAGGCGCAGGCGACTTTCGCTGCGGCATGGGATGCCGGGGTGCGCTATTTCGACACCGCGCCCTGGTATGGGCATGGGTTGTCAGAGCATCGGTTGGGCAGCGCGCTGCGGGATTGGCCGCGCGATCAGGTGGTGGTGTCGACCAAGGTGGGACGGGTTTATGACCCCGCCGCACGGGGGCAGGATGCGCGGGTGAACTGGAAGGGCGGGCTGAACTTCGCGGTTCGCTACGATTATTCGGCGACGGGCTTCGCGGCATCGCTGGCGCAAAGCCGGTTGCGGCTGGGCCAGCCGGTGGTGGACGCGCTGATCATCCACGACCTTGACCGCGACTATCACGGGGCCACCTTCGACGGTCACTTGGCGGCGCTGACCGGGTCCGGCCTGAGCTATCTGCACCGACTGAAGGCCGAGGGCGTGATTTCCGCCGTCGGCATGGGGATGAACACCCTCAAGGACTTCGCGGCGATAGCGCCGTGGATCGAGGTGGACTTCTTCCTTGTCGCGATGCCTTACACCCTGGCCGACCAGGCAGCCCTGCACGGACCGATGGCCGACTGCGTGCGGCGCGGGATCAAGGTGGTGATCGGCGCGCCCTTTGCCTCGGGCCTTCTGGCCAATCCTTCCGCCCCCGGTGTGATGTATGCCTACCAGCCAGCCCCGCCCGGAATGGTGGCGAAGGCCCGCGCCATCGAAGCCATTTGCGTGCGGCACGGGGTGCCTTTGGCGGCGGCGGCCCTGCAGTTTCCGCTGCTGCACCCGGCGGTGGTGTCAGTCATCCCCGGCGCGATTTCTGCGGCGCAAGTGACGCAGAACGCGGCGAACATGGCTGTGCCGATCCCCGGTGAGATGTGGCGCGACCTCAAGATGCAGGGTCTGATCGACCCGGACGCCCCTACCGGTTGAAAGCTGCCGCCCCCCCGGTGTAGGATTGGCCCAGCCTTGGGGGACATCCGTGACCGACGACGACGCAACGCCGATGATGGTGCAATATCTGGACATCAAGGCGCAGAACCCCGGCGCCTTGCTGTTCTACCGGATGGGCGACTTCTACGAGATGTTCTTCGACGATGCGG
Source organism: Rhodobacterales bacterium (assembly GCA_031441285.1). Taxonomy (GTDB): domain Bacteria; phylum Pseudomonadota; class Alphaproteobacteria; order Rhodobacterales; family Rhodobacteraceae; genus Tabrizicola. The sequence goes on along the minus strand of JANOER010000161.1, from coordinate 11,136 downwards.
TTGCCGCCTCGGCCGCGCTGGACATCGCACTGACCAAGCGCGGGTTTCACAAGGGCGCGCCGATCGCGATGTGCGGCGTGCCGGTCCACGCCGCCGAGGGCTACCTTCTGACGCTGATCCGCAAGGGCTTTCGCGTGGCGATCGCCGAGCAGCTTGAAGACCCGGCCGAGGCGAAAAAGCGCGGCTCCAAGTCCGTCGTACACCGTGACGTGGTGCGTCTGGTCACGCCTGGCACCTTGACCGAAGATTCGCTGCTTGAGGCGCGCCGCCACAACTTTCTGGCCGCCTATGCCGAGGTGCGCGATGCAGGTGCCATCGCCTGGGCCGACATCTCGACCGGCGAGTTTCGGGTGATGCCGTCCTCTCTGGTCAGGCTTGGCCCCGACCTGGCCCGGATCGCCCCGCGGGAATTGCTGCTGAACGAGGCGCGAGAGCGCGAAATCGTCTCGAACATGGCGGAATCCGGGGTTTCCATCACCCCCCTTTCTCGCGGTAGCTTTGATTCTACCAACGCTGAAAAGCGGCTGTGCGAGATGTTCGGCGTTGCCTCTTTGGATGCGTTCGGAACCTTTGACCGGGCCGAAGTTTCCGCCATGGGGGCGCTGGTTGACTACCTGCACCTGACCCAGCGCGGCAAGTTGCCCCGCCTGATGCCGCCGCAGCGTGAAGCGTCGGGCGGTGCGATGCAGATCGACGCCGCGACCCGGCGAAACCTCGAGCTGACCCAGGCATTGTCGGGAGGGCGCGAGGGCTCGCTTCTGGCCGCGATCGACCGGACGGTTACCGCGGGCGGGGCGCGACTGCTGGAGCGGCGGCTTTCCGCGCCCTCGCTTGACCTTGCGGTGATCGGGGCGCGGCAAGCTGCGGTGGCCTTCCTTCTGGAAGCGCCAACCCTGCGCGACCAACTGCGCGAGGCCCTGCGCCGGGTGCCGGACATCGACCGCGCCCTGTCGCGGCTGGCGCTGGACCGGGATGGACCCCGTGACATGGCGTCGATCCGGGCCGGGCTGGAGCAAGCCGGGCGAATCTCCGGGGTGCTGTCCAGTGCGCCGCCGCTTCTGGCCGATGCCGCGCAGGCGCTGATCGGGCATGATGCGCTGGTAGACCATCTTGCCCGCGCGGTGGTTGCCGAACCGCCCTTGATGACACGGGACGGCGGCTATATCGCGGCCGGTTACGACCCGGACCTCGACGACACACGCGCCTTGCGCGACGAGGGGCGCGGCGTGATCGGCCGGATGCAGGCCGAGTATGTTCAGGCGACCGGGATCCCCAGCCTGAAGATCAAGCACAACAACGTGCTGGGCTATTTCATCGAGACAACGACCATCCATGAAGATCGCATGCGCGGGATGCCAGAGCTTTTCATCCACCGACAGACGACGGCGGGTCAGGTTCGCTTCACGACCCTCGCGCTCAGCGATCTTGAGACGCGGATCCTGAACGCCGGAAACCATGCGCTTGAGATCGAAAAACGTCACTATGCAGGCCTGAAAGCCCAAATCCTTGCAGGATCCGGCCCCATTGCGCTTGCGGCCAGAGCCTTGGCAGAAATTGACCTTGCCGCCGCATTTGCCGATCTTTCCGCCGCCGAAAACTGGTGCCCGCCGCTGGTTGACGACAGCCGCGCCTTCCAGATCAGCGGCGGGCGGCATCCGGTGGTGGAAAGGGCCCTGCGCCAGCAGGGCAGCGACCCTTTCATCGCGAATGACTGCGCGCTGACCCTTGCAGAAACCCCTGCGATCTGGCTGCTGACGGGGCCGAACATGGCCGGTAAATCGACGTTCCTGCGCCAGAACGCGCTGATCGCACTTCTGGCACAGACGGGCAGCCATGTGCCGGCGACCAAGGCGAGGATCGGGCTGGTCAGCCAGCTTTTCAGCCGGGTCGGGGCGTCGGATAATCTTGCGCGCGGCCGGTCGACCTTTATGGTCGAGATGGTCGAAACCGCGGCGATCCTGAACCAGGCCGACGACCGCGCGCTGGTGATCCTGGATGAGATAGGGCGGGGCACGGCAACTTATGACGGCCTTTCCATCGCATGGGCCACGCTGGAGCATCTGCACGAGGTCAACCGCTGCCGCGCGCTTTTCGCCACACACTACCACGAGATGACCGCGCTGGCCGGCAAGCTGCCAGGGGTGAAGAACGCCACCGTTGCGGTGAAGGAATGGGAAGGTGAGGTCATCTTCCTGCACGAAGTCCGGGAAGGCGCCGCCGACCGCAGCTACGGCGTGCAAGTGGCAAAGCTTGCGGGGCTTCCGGCAACGGTGATCGAGCGAGCCAAGGTGGTACTGGAGGCGCTTGAGAAGGGCGACCGCGAGAACGGCAAACAGACCGCGCTGATCGACGATCTGCCGCTGTTCCGGGCCGCCCCTGCGATGGCACCAAGGGCCGCCCCAAAGGTCTCGGCCGTCGAGGCGCGGCTAAACGATGTGCGCCCCGACGAACTGACCCCGATCGAGGCGTTGCGGTTGGTCTACGAAATCAAAGGGTTGTTGTAGGGCGCGCTACAGCGCACCATCCGCCGGTGCGCTGTAGCGCACCCTACTGGGTGTTGGACGATACGCCGACCTGTGCAGGCCGCAGCAGGCGGTCATGCAAGAGGAAGCCCTCGGTCATCACCTGGATGATCTGCCCGGCCTTCGTTCCCGGCAGCGCCGCCTCGAACATCGCCTGATGCAGTTGCGGGTCGAACGTGTCGCCCACCGCTGGCGTTATCGGCGTGACGCCGTGCTTGGTCATCACGCTGGTCAGCTCGCGCAGCGTCAATTCCACGCCTTCGATCAGCGCCAACGAGGCGTCCCGGCTTTCCTCGGGGATCGATTGCAGCGCGCGGTTCAGGTTGTCGTGCACGGGCAGAAGGTCGCGGGCAAGCCGCGTGCTGCCATACATCTCGGCTTCGCGACGGTCGCGGTCAGCGCGCTTGCGCGAGTTTTCGGCATCGGCCAAAGCCCGCATGAAGCGGTCACGCATATCGTCGCGTTCGGCCCGCAAGGCGTCAAGTTCTGCCTCAACGTCGGTCCCTTCAAACTCTTCCAGCTCCACCTCCGGCGAAGCGGCCTGATCCTGCGCCATTCTTGCGTCCTTCTCTTTTTCAGCCCTTGCCCCGGTCCGAAACCAGGCGGCCCACCAGTTGGGCGGTGTAGTCCACAATCGGAACGATCCGGCCATAGTTCAGCCGGGTCGGTCCGATGACGCCCACCGCGCCGATGATCTTGCGGTCAGCGTTCATATAGGGAGAAACCACCAGACTTGAACCGGAAAGTGAAAAAAGCTTGTTCTCTGATCCGATAAAGATGCGCACGCCGTCACCCGCTTCAGTCAGGTTCAGGAATTCGGCTATGTCGCGCTTGCGTTCAAGGTCGTCAAACAACACGCGAATCCGGTCGATCTCGGCCTGGTCAGACACGTCTTCGATCAGGTTCGACCGGCCCCGCACGATCAGCCGTTCGGACGGCTCGCCGGCGTTTTCCCAAAGCGCAAGACCGCCTTCTACCATCTCACGCGCCAGCGAATCGATTTCCTGACGGCGGTGGGCGATTTCGGCCACGATCCGGGCCCGCAATTCGGACAGGGTAAGCCCCTCTGCAAGCGCGTTCAGGAAATTCGCCGCTTCGCGCATCGAAGACGGCGTCTGACCCGGAGGGGGCGAGAAGATGCGATTCTCGACCTGCCCGTCGGCGAAGACCAGCACCACAAGCGCCCGCTCGGACCCGAGACTGACGAATTCGATGTGCCGGATCGCCGCCTCTCGCTTGGGCGACAGAACCACGCTTGCCCCGCGTGTGATCACCGACAGGGCGGTGCCGACGTCGTCCAGAAGCGCCGTGACGTCCTGATCATTCGTGCCGGAGGTCGCGTCGATCTTCTCTTGATCCTCCGGAGCCACGGTGCCGATCTCAAGCAGGCTGTCGACGAACATCCGCAAGCCGGCCTGCGTCGGAACGCGCCCCGCGGACACGTGGGGGCTGTCCAGAAGCCCAAGAAACTCCAGATCCTGCATCACGTTGCGCACCGTGGCGGCCGACACCTTCTCGCTCAGGGTGCGCGTCAGGGTGCGCGACCCCACCGGCTCGCCCGAGGAGAGGTAGCCTTCGACCACCCGGCGGAAAACCTCGCGGGTGCGGTCGTTCATGTCGGTCACGGCGGGCTGCGGGCTGGTCATGGGTGAAGCATTCGGGGTCAAGCAATCGGGGTTGCATCCTGCGGGTCTGGTTGCATATGTGGCCCATCCCAAGGAAAGGTCCGGCAATGCGCCCGTCAGGCAGGAAGTTAAGCGATCTTCGGACGGTTTCAATCGAAACCGGTGTGATGAAACATGCGGAGGGGTCCTGCCTGATCAAGATGGGAGAAACACATGTCCTGTGTTCGGCCACGATCGAGGACAAGCCGCCGCCGTTCCTGAAAAACAGCGGGCAGGGCTGGGTGACGGCCGAATACGGAATGCTGCCCCGCGCCACGAACTCGCGCAACCGGCGCGAGGCTGCCACCGGAAAGCAGTCTGGCCGGACGCAGGAAATTCAACGGCTTATTGGTCGGGCGCTGCGGGCCGGGGTCGACCGGCAGGCGCTGGGAGAACGGCAGATCGTCATCGACTGCGACGTGCTTCAGGCTGACGGCGGCACCCGCTGCGCGTCGATCACCGGTGGTTGGGTGGCGCTTCGGCTGGCGGTGAACAAGCTTCTGGCCTCGGGCGTGATCGTCAGCGATCCGATCCTTGATCACGTCAGCGCGGTGTCCTGCGGGATCTACGCCGGCCAGCCGGTGCTTGACCTTGACTATCTGGAGGATTCGGCGGCCGGAACCGATGGCAATTTCGTCATGACCGGGGCCGGGCGGTTGATCGAGGTGCAGATGTCTGCCGAAGGCTCGGCCTTTTCGCAGGACGAGCTTTTGCAGCTTCTTGACCTTGCCCGCGCGGGGAACGTGGCGCTGATCGCGGCGCAACACGCTGCATTGGGCCGCTGAGATGCTGAAAGCGGGGGATCGGCTTCTGGTCGCGACACATAATCGCGGAAAGCTGGAAGAGATCGCCGATCTTCTTGGCCCCTACCGGGTTTCGGTTGTGGGGGCCGCCGACCTTGGCCTGCCCGAGCCGGAAGAAACCGAGACCAGTTTCGTCGGCAATGCCCGGCTGAAGGCGCATGCTGCGGCCCGCGCTTCGGGCATGGTGGCTTTGGCCGATGATTCGGGCCTTGCCGTCGATGCCCTTGGCGGCGCGCCGGGGGTCTTTACCGCCAACTGGGCAACCACCGCGCTGGGCCGCGACTTTGCGGTGGGCATGGCGCGCGTCTGGCATGAGCTTGAGGCCATCGCCGCCCCCGAACCGCGCCTCGCGCAGTTCTGTTGCACGCTGGCCCTGGCCGCTCCGGATGGTCAAGACATTGTTTTTGAAGGAAAATCACCGGGCCGCTTGGTCTGGCCCGGTCGCGGCGACCAGGGCCACGGCTTTGATCCGATCTTCCTGCCTGATGGCCACGGCAAAACCTTTGGCGAAATGGATCGCTGGGCGAAGAACCGGCTAAGCCATCGCGCCGATGCTTTCGCCCGGCTGGTGGCGGCCTGCTTCCCGTGATCGAGGACTGGCGTCACGCGGGGTTCGGCCTCTATCTGCACTGGCCGTTCTGCCAGTCGAAATGCCCCTATTGCGACTTCAACAGCCATGTCGCGGCCACTGTCGACCAAGGGCGCTGGCTGGACGCGTTTCAGGCCGAAATCGACCGTGTTGGCGCACTGACCGAAGGCCGGATCCTGAACACGGTCTTTTTCGGCGGCGGCACGCCCTCGTTGATGGATCCAGCGCTGGTGCAGGGCATCCTTGACCGCGTCCGTGCGACCTGGACGCTGGCCAATGACATAGAGATCACCCTGGAGGCCAATCCGGGTTCGGTAGAGGCCGGGCGCTTCGATGGCTATGCGCGGGCGGGCGTAAATCGGGTTTCCTTGGGTATTCAATCACTTGACCCGAATGATCTGCGCCGTCTGGGCCGGATGCATTCGGTCGACGAGGCGACAGCGGCAATCAGAGTGGCGCAGGCGGTGTTCGACCGTGTCAGCTTTGACCTGATCTACGCGCGTCAGGACCAGACCCTGTCCGCCTGGCGGGACGAGTTGCGCCGCGCGATCGATTTCGGCACCTCGCACCTGTCGCTTTACCAGCTGACCATCGAGGACGGCACGGTTTTCGGGCAAATGCACGCCAAGCGCCTTTTGCGCGGCCTGCCGGACGAAGACCTGTCCGCCGACATGTTCGAACTGACGCAAGAGGTGACCCGGGCTGCAGGGCTGCCCGCTTACGAAGTGTCGAATCACGCCCGCCCGGGGGACGAATCGCGGCACAACCTGATCTACTGGCGGATGGGCGATTATGCCGGGCTGGGCCCCGGGGCGCATGGGCGGCTGACCTTGGGCAACGGCCGCTTCGCCACCGAGGCCGCGCGGATGCCGGCCGCTTGGCTGGACCGGACGCTGGCCGCCCCGGGCGGCGCTGAACGGACGGATCGCCTTTCTTCCGAAGATCGCGGTGATGAATACCTGATGTTTGCCCTGCGGCTGCGCGAGGGCGCTTCACTGCGCCGCTACGCCGACCTGGCAGGCGCACCGCTTCCTGCCCAGGCCCTGGACGAGGTTGCGGGCCTTGGTCTTCTGCATCGCGACGGCGATGTCATCCGCACGACCGATTCAGGCACCATGATGCTGAACGGTGTTCTGCGCCGGCTTTTGGCAAGCCGAGGCAGCGCCAGCTAGCCGTCCCTGGCTACCCGATCTGGTGCCCGTGAAAGAAGTTGGCACAGCCTGTCGAGATCATCAAAGCTGGTGTAGTCGATTGTCACCTGCCCGGACTCTGCGCCCGAGGCGTGGGAAATCCGCACCTTCAGGGCAAGATTTGCTGAAAGATCCGCCTCAAGCGCGCGTGTGTCGGCGTCCTTTTCCGGCTGGACCGACTGTTGGACTGTGGGGGCCTTGGCGAAAGATTGGGCTTTCACCAGCCGTTCGGTTTCGCGAACGGACAGCCCTTTCGCCGCGACTTGTGCCGCAAGCTCCGCCGCCTTGGGGTGACCAACCAGTGCGCGCGCGTGGCCGGCGGTCAGGCCGCCCGACCTGACCATGTCCTGAACCTCGGCCGGCAGGGTCAAGAGCCGCAGAAGGTTCGCAACGTGGCTGCGGCTTTTGCTCAGCGCCTCGGCCAGCTTTTCCTGAGTGTGACCGAATCGGGTCATCAACTGGCGGAAGCCCAGCGCCTCTTCGATGGAATTCAGGTCCTCGCGCTGGATGTTCTCGATGATCGCGACTTCAAGAACCTCCGAATCGCTCAGATCGCGGATGACAACCGGCACTTCATGCAGTTGTGCCAGCTGCGCGGCCCGCCAGCGCCGCTCACCGGCAACGATCTCGTAGATCTCGCGCCCCGGCTTGCGCCGGACGATCAGCGGCTGGATCACGCCCTTCTGGCGGATCGAATCGGCAAGGCTTTCCAGCTCATCGCGGCGGAAATCCAGCCGTGGCTGCTGGGGGTTTGGCTCCAGCCGGTCAACCGGAACCAGCATCTCGGACCGCCTTGAAGCCGGGGCCTGATCTGGTCCCGCAAGGTGGACGTCTGCCATCAAGGCCGAAAGTCCACGCCCTAGGCCGCGCTTGTCATTCTTGCCAGTCATGTGTCAAGCCTCTGAAACAGATAGTATTTTTCTGCGGTCCGCAACTTCCTTCGCCAGCGCCCTGTAGGCCGCCGCGCCCTTGGAGGATGTGTCGTAGGTCAGCACGGGAAGGGCGTGCGACGGCGCCTCACTGATCCGGACGTTCCGTGGAATCGTGGTCTTCATTACCAGGTCACCCATGTTTGATCGGGCGTCCGCTTCGACCTGCGCGGTCAGCTTGTTGCGCCGGTCGTGCATTGTAAGGACAATTCCCTCGATCCGAAGCGCCGGATTCGCTGATCGCCGCACATCCCGAATCGTCAACATCAGCTGCGACAGGCCCTCGAGCGCGAAGAATTCGCATTGCAACGGCACCAGAACCGAATCGCAGGCAACCAGGGCATTGACGGTCAACAGACTTAGGGCGGGCGGGCAGTCAATCAGGATGTAGTCAAACCCGTATTCATCCATTGCCGGCTGGCGCAAGGCGTCGTGCAAAAGATAGCTCCGCTTCTCGTTGGAAACGATGTCAAGGTCGGCGGACGACAGATCGGCGTTCGCGGGGATGATCATGACGCCAGGATGGCGCGTCTCGATCACAACATCCTGTAGATCTGCCCCATCAACGATCAAGTCATAGCTGGTTTTCTTGCGTTCACTTGGCCGGACTCCCAAGCCGGTGGAGGTGTTGCCCTGGGGATCGATGTCGACAAGCAGCACTTTCAGCCCCAGTTCGGCCAACCCGGCAGCAAGATTAATGGCGGTGGTTGTCTTTCCCACGCCGCCCTTCTGGTTGGCCAGCGCAAGAATGCGCCGCTGTGCCGGGTCATGGTTTCTGTGCACGTTCGAACCTTTTGATGATCAGGATGGCTGCGTCCGGTTGCGACTGGCTTGGGTGGGCCTCGATATCCATGTCCCAGGCTCGCCGCGCCTCGGCAATTTCCTCGGCGTGGCGCTCGCCCTTGGGGAAGATCGCAAGGCCGCCCGGCTTCAGGTGCCGCTCTGCGATTGCAAGCAGGGCCTCCAGCGGGGCAAGCGCTCGGGCGGACAGCACATCAGCCTGCAGGCCAGGGATCGCCTCGATCCGCTGGCTTTGAACGTCGGCGGAGAGATGCAGGGTCCGAACCGCCTGCCTCAGAAAGGTTGCCTTGCGAAGATCTGATTCGACCAAGGTCACGCGGAGGTCCGGTCGCAGCTCCCTGGCCAGGATTGACACCACCAACCCGGGAAAGCCGCCGCCCGAGCCTACGTCCACCCAGCTTTGCGCGAGGGCCGGGCAGAACTGGAAGAGTTGTGCAGAATCATGGATGTGGCGGCCCCAGAGGTCAGTGAGGCTGCTGCGAGACACCAGGTTGATCGCGGGATTCCATTGCCGGACCATGCCCTCAAGGCACAGCAGACCGTCCCATGTTTCACGTGAAACATCGAGGCCAGCTATGTGGGGATCAACCACCTTGCTCACCCGGCAAGCCGTCCGACCGACTGCTTTCGCAAATGCGAGAGAATCAGCAGCATCGCAGCCGGCGTAGCGCCTTCGATTCGCGCTGCCTGCAGCATTGTTTCCGGCCGCAGCCGGGAGAGCTTTTGCTTGAGTTCATTCGAAAGCCCGGAGATGCCCCCATAGTCGAGATCGCCCGGAATTCGCTGGCTTTCCTGGCGGCGCAAGTCCGCCACTTCCCGAGCCTGGCGGTCGGCATATTGGCCATAGGTCGAATCGATCTGAAGCTGGGCCAGGGTCTCGGTGTCGATTTCTGCCAGCCCACCAGCCGCCCGGCGAATCGCTTCCGGCTCGGCACCGGGAAAGGACAGTGCGTCAAAGGCGCTACGCCTTCCGCCGTCCTGGCTGACCGCAAGTCCAGCAGACAAAAGCATTTTTGGCGATAGCGGCGTTTCGAAAAGCTGTGTGCGGCCGGCCTCGATCCGCTCAAGCTTTGCATCGAAGGCGACGCGGCGGCCCTCGCCGACGCATCCCGCGCGCACGCCAACCGGTGTAAGTCGGCGGTCCGCATTGTCTGCGCGAATCGTCAGCCTGAATTCGGCCCGCGAGGTGAACATCCGGTAAGGTTCGGTCACGCCCCGCGAGGTCAGATCGTCGATCATGACCCCGATATAGCTGTCCGCCCGGCTGAACTCGACGGGCGCAGAGCACCTAGCTGCAGCGGCGGCGTTCAACCCCGCCACAAGACCTTGTGCCGCGGCTTCTTCGTAGCCGGTCGTTCCGTTGATCTGGCCCGCGAAGAACAGCCCGCGAATTGCCTTGGTCTCCAGCGTTCGGACCAGCGAGCGCGGATCGAAGTAGTCGTACTCGATCGCATAACCAGGCTGCAGAATGACGGTGGTTTCCAGCCCGGGGATCGACCGGATATAAGCGTGCTGAACATCCTCGGGCAACGAGGTCGACAATCCGTTCGGATAGACCGTGTGGTCGTCCAGCCCTTCGGGTTCCAGAAAGATCTGGTGCGAGGTCTTGTCGGCGAAGCGCACGATCTTGTCTTCAATCGAGGGGCAGTAGCGCGGGCCAACGCCCTCGATATGTCCACCATACATCGCGGACCTGGACAGGTTGTCCCGCACGATGTTGTGGGTCACTTCCGTGGTGTGGGTGATTCCGCAGGCAATCTGCCGCGCTTCCGGCGTACTGCTGAGGAATGAAAACATCGTTGGATCATCGTCGCCGGGCTGGGTTTCCAGCTGCGCCCAGCCGATCGTCCGCCCATCAAGCCGGGGAGGCGTGCCGGTCTTCAGGCGCCCGACAGGAAGCGACAGCCCGGTCAGTTGTTCTGCCAGCCTTTGCGATGGCGAATCGCCCATGCGTCCACCCGCCATCCGGCGTTCGCCGATGTGGATCACGCCGTTCAGGAAGGTCCCGGCGGTCAGGACCACCTGACCAGCATCCAGCGCCTGACCCGACGCAAGCAAAACCCCGGCAATCCGGTCGCTGGAAAACCGCAGCGAGGAGACCTCCCCTTCGATGATCGTCAGATTCGGCTGGCGGGCCAGCTCTGCCTGGACCGCCTCGCGATAGAGGCGCCGGTCGATCTGGGCGCGGGGGCCCTGGACGGCGGGGCCCTTGCGGCGGTTCAAGAGGCGGAACTGGATCCCGGCGCGGTCGGCCATCCGGGCCATGACGCCGTCCAGCGCGTCGATTTCGCGCACCAGGTGGCCCTTGCCCAGGCCGCCGATCGCCGGATTGCAGGACATCGCGCCGATGGCTTCGGCGCGCAGGGTGACCAGCGCAGTAGCCACACCCATGCGGGCCGAGGCTGCTGCGGCTTCGGTGCCGGCATGCCCTCCGCCGATCACGATGACGTCGTAGTGTTTCACGTGGAACACCCTCTACTTGCCGATGCAGAAACTTGCGAAGATTTCGCCAAGCAGGTCGTCGACATCCACGCGGCCGATCAGGGCGTCAAGCGCACGGACGGCCCGCCGCAGATGGTCCGCCGCCAATTCGACGCGCGAGTCATCCCTTACCACTTCCGCCCGCGCCTCGGCCAGT
>JANOER010000160.1:0-4395 GCA_031441285.1 Rhodobacterales bacterium | reverse complement strand
AGCGACACGAGCGCAAGCCGCCGGGTGCCGGTCCCGGTCACAATCAGCGCCAGCGCTGCCAGAGCGCCAAGCGCATAGGCCACGATCTGGAACGGCCAGATCGCGGAGTTGTAGTCCGCAAAGACCTGCAGGAACGCCTCGACCGTGAAGGGCAGGTTCATGCCATCACGCTGGCGACCGGCCTGCGGGCCGAAAACGGCATCGCCGCCGCGCGGCCGAAGCGCATCACGATGTCCGGCCTGCGCCCCGGCAGACCGGCAAGGGCCGCGAGGTCGGCGCGGAACGCGGGCACCTCGACCGGCTGGTTCAGGAAGGCGAGCTTCAGGCCGAGGGCCGTGGCCTTGAGCGCGAACCGCTGGCAGGCACGGCCCACCTGCACCCAATGCGCGGGGTCGGCCTTTGCCCCGGAAAAGACGGCAATCCCGGAAGATGAGGCGATCTGGCGGGCATACTTTGCGTTCTCGGCTTTGGCCGTGAACGCCATGTCGAACAGGCGCGGACCCAGCCAGTCGGGCAGTGCGGGGTTGCCGCTGGCGGCGCTGAACAACCCGTCGCCTGTGGCCATCGCCGCGTTCGGACTGAAGCGGAGCCAGTGTTTCAACTCGGCCACAAAGGCCGGGTCGGCCATCTGGGCCGTGTTGGCGGCCAGCACGAGGTCGCTGAGCCGTCCAAGCCGACCGGGGTCGGTGATCAGCACCAGATCGACACCCGGCACCACCGCCGCCTGTTGCAGGGCAGCCAGATCGGCGGGGTTGATCGTACTGCCGTCATAGTCGGACCGGGTGGATTGCCGCAGCGGGATCGCGTCGAACAGATCGGTGTCACCTGCGCCCGCCCCGGACATCACGCGCACCACGCCGTCGCCCGCCGGATCGAACCCGATCTCGCCGCCCCGTCCGTGCGCGGTCATGGCAAGGCGCAGGTTCTCGGCGGCACAGCCGAGGCTGGTGAACAGGTGGTGATCGTCAGGGTCCACCACCGGAGTGCGGCGCGCAAGGTCGGGCAGGATGTCGATGCCCTGCGCCGTCTCGCGGAACCGCCAAGGTTGCGTGTTGTGCCCGTTGGCCGCAAGAGTGGCGTAGCGGATCAGATCGCGCGCTTCGGGCGTCGCGGGCAGGGTTAGCCGCTGGCCCGCCGCATGGGCGGCCATGTCGCCCGCCGACCCCATCTGCCGCCACGCGGCCCAGCCTGCGCCGCCGAGGCCAACAAGCCCCAGCCCGCCGCCGATCAGCAGGCCCCGGCGCGACACCGTCACGCCGCCACCGCGTCGCGCCGCAGCAGCCAGCCGTCCGGCAGCACGAAGGCCGCCAGCGTGCCGATGCCCAGCATCGTCAGGCCCAGAACAAAGAACCACCCTGCCACCGGCACCAGCCAGGCCAACCCGGCGACAAAGGCCCCGAGACAGGCCAGCCCGAACTTGCCGGGCAGCCCCAGCGGCATCGGCCGACCCGCCGCCAGCCACAGGCCGACGCCCAAAACATAGGACCCAAGCGCATAGCCCGCGAAGATGGCCACGACGGTGATCACCAGCATGACCGGCAGCAGGAACACCCCGATGATCGTCAGCATCAGGACAAACCCTGATCCTGCAAGGGCCGAGGTGACCAGAAACCCCGACCAGATTGCCCGCCCTGGATGGGCAAGCGCCAGTTCCCGCCAGCTTTGCACGGCTTTTGGGGCCACGGCGATCACCAGGGCGGCAATCAGCCCCGACACCAGAACTCCGATCAGGAAGCCGGAGACGACCCGCCAGAACGGCACCTTGACCGGCATCTGCCGGGTCCATTCGCCCTTGTCATAGCTGTCTCGCGTCTCGATCTTGACCCGCGCCCCCGGGGCGACCGTTTCAGGCACGGTAATGCTTGCCGGGTCTTCGGCATAGATCGTCAGGGTTCCTGCGATGCTTGCCCCGGGTCCGAACACGATCCGATCGGCAACCATCACGACATCGCCCGCAATTGCACCGGTCAGCGTGACGTCGGCCCCGGTAATCAGCGCATAGCCGCCCACCGACTCTGCCACGACCTCGCTTCCCGCTGCCCGCAGATTGCCGGTGACCGGCCCGACCGTCACCTCGTAGCCGGTGACCGAGGCATCGCCGCCCACCGCCCCGCTGACCACCACGCCATAGCCCGCCGCGAAGAGATCGCCCTCTACTGCCGCCTCGACCGACACCCGCCGCCCCGCCAGATGCGCCGATCCGGTGATCGGTTCTGCCACCACCACGCGGTTTCCGGCGAGAAACAGGTCATTCGCCGCCGGGCCATCGAACCGCACCGACTCACCCGCTTCATAGCGGTCCTGCGCAATGGACAGGACGGCGGTTTCGGCCAAGGCCGGGGCGGCCAGAAGACAACTGGTCAGGATCAGTGTGCGCAACATGGCGATGTTCCTTGCATGGTTCGGCGGTCACCCTTCCCGGTCGACGGTCAAACGTCTTTGACCTGAATCAGTAGCGATCATTTTCGGTCGCTGTTCTCGTACAATCTGCCCCGCAAACCGTGCCGGATTGCCAAGGCCCCCCTCGCGTCATTCGACCGGTTGTCCGTCGGCAAGGCGGTTTTCCCGCAGGGCCACGTCCTGCAGCAGGATGTCGCGCGCCCGCTGCGGTTCCTCGAACAGCGTGCTGTGGGCCGAGTCGCGGAATGTGTGGAAGCCCATCCCCGGGGCGCTGATCTGGTCGAAGAAGCCCCAGGCAAGGTCACGGTTCGCGGTATAGTCGTAGTGGCCGGTCAAGACATAGACCGTCAGATCAAGCGCATGGATCTGCGTGGTCAAGTCCGTCCAGAGCCCGCATTCCCCGAGTAATCGGCTGATTTATCTGTCTTGACCGTGGTATTTTCCATATAAATCGTGGTGTTGATGGATGCGAAGGGCGTGTTTCATGAATCACTCAGAGTGTGCGGGTTCCGCGCGGGGTGATCGGGCGGATTTCGACCATCGGATGCGGCTGCAATTTCGCGGAACCTAGCTCGGTTCGGTTGGCGGTCTCTTGGTGATCCGCGAGTTCGATGACGCGCTCGGGCCGTCGAGGTCTGGCGTCAGCGGAGATGGTCGGCGACGTGCCGCCAGACCTCGACAGCCCCTTTCTGGTCGGGCCGATTGAACGCTTGCCGGATCCGCGGCGGAAACAACGATTTGCCGACCCTTGGGCACATGGGCCAGCGCGTTGCGCATCCAGTGAACCCGGCATCGCTGCCAGGTGGCGTCGAACGCGCGCCGGATCGCCGCCTTCAGGCCGGTATGCGCGTCCGAGATCACCAGCTTCAGCCCGTTCAGCCCGCGGGTCTTCAGGCTGCGCAGGAACTCGGTCCAGAACGTTTCTGCCTCGGACGGGCCGACGGTCAGGCCGTTCGCCATCAGGCTCGAACCGATGGCACCTCGATGGCTCACTCTCGCGCCGCCCGTCCGTGTTCGCCGCAACAGCGATTGTCGCCGCCACCGAAATGATCCGCCCGCCCTGACGCACCTTCAGATAGGTCGCGTCGAGCCACAGATAGGGCCACTCGCCGGTCAGCGGGCGGTCAAGGAACTCATGCGCCCGCTCATCCCTCGCCATGGTCACTCGGGCCAGTGGCGTTTCGACGGTTCGATCCTTGCAAAGCTTGGAAACCGTGCTTTTCGATATCCCCGACAGCCCCATCGCCTGCACCAGATCATCGACCTTGCGCGTCGAGACGCCGCCGATCCAGGCTTCCTGGATCACGGCCAGCAAAGCCTTCTCCGACGTGCGGCGAGGCTCCAGGAAGCCCGGAAAGCATGACCCGGTCCGCAGCTTCGCAACCCGCAGGGTCAACGCCCCCATCCGGGTCTTGAGTTCGCGGTCCCGATAGCCGTTGCGGCAGGTCTGACCGCCCTCGCCGCGGTCATAGCGGCCAGCGCCAATCGCACCGTCGACGTCATGCTCCATCGGGGTCTCAAGCACGCCTTCCGTCACAGCGCGCAGAAAATCGCCCGCGTCATGCTTTTGAAGCAAATCGATCAGCGCCATACTGGTCCCGAGGCATCGGGGTTCAAGATAGCGGATATCGCCAGCGCCCGGATGGTGATCCAGGTCCGCCACGGCCCGGATTCACCAAGGCGGGGGCGCCAAGGATCGCACGGTCATGCTGTCGCCGCAGCTTCTCGGGATCTTGCGCACATATTGGCGGCTGGCGCGCCCCGAAGACTGGCTGTTTCCCGGGCGGGGCGACAAGCTGATCGACGTGCAGGTTCTCCACGCGGCCTGCCGCTCCGCCACCAAGGCATCGGGCCTGGTCAAGCGGGTAAGCGTGCACACGCTGCGGCACAGCTTTGCCACCCACCTGCTCGAGAGCGGCGTGGATATCCGGATCATCCAGGTCTTGCCGGGCCACAACAACCTGTCGACGACGGCGCGTCACACCCATGTGGCGA
>JANOER010000159.1:0-1764 GCA_031441285.1 Rhodobacterales bacterium | reverse complement strand
CAAGCAACGCCGCACCGGTTCACGATCAACACCAACTATACGTGGGAGTTCGATCCGGGGAGCCTGTCGGCGTCGCTCACCTACGTCTACCGCAGCGCATCTTACAGCTCGGTATTCAACCGATACTATAACAAGGTAAAGGGATTTGGGCAGACCGATGCCCGCCTGCTCTTCCGGGATGTGAAGAACAAGTACACGGTCATCGCCTCGCTGAAGAACGTCTTCGACACCCGAGGCGTCACCAGCAGCAGCGGCGGCCGGATCACGACCGGCCCCAACGTCGGCTTCGTGAACCAGACGATCGGGTATGTTCCACCCCGCACCTACAGCCTGGAAGTTCAGATGCGCTACTAGGTTCTGTTGACGAAGTGCCTGACCCACAGGCGGGCTGAGGCGACAAGTATGAAGCCGAGGTAGCTGTCGGCGGTCTTGTCGTAGCGGGTAGCCAGTCTGCGGCTGTGTTTGAGCTTTGAGAAGCACCGCTCGACCAGATTGCGCAGGGCGTACAGGTGGCCGTCGATGATGGGCTGGACTTTGCGGTTGCGCTTGGGCGGGATGACGGCGGCGATACCGCGTTGCTCCAGGTCGGCGAGGATAGCGTCGGCGTCGTAGCCCTTGTCGCCGAGCAGCACTCTTGGCTCGGGTCCGGGCTCGGCCATGACCGGTGCGTAGCCCTTCACATCAGACACTTCGCCACCGGTGAGGACCACCGCGACCGGCAGGCCCAGGCCGTTGGTCCTCAGATGGATCTTGGTCGAGAAGCCACCTCGAGAGCGCCCAAGACCTTCGCCCTGAGGGCCTGCCGCTTTTTTTGGGCGCCGGCCGCATGCTGATGGGCCCGCACGATGGTCGAGTCGATCATCTGGACGCTGTCCTGGCCTTCGCCGCTCTCGTTGACCGCCGCCAGCAACACATCCCAGACCCCCGACAGGGTCCAGCGCCGGAACTGCCGGTAGACCGAGCTCCACTTGCCGAAGTGGTCGTGCAGGTCCCGCCACGGCGATCCCGTCCGCGCGATCCAGAACACGCCATCCAGCACCAGGCGGTGATCCCTCGGTCGCCGTCCCCGCCGCGGACCTGTCTCGATCACGAACGGCGCAAAGAACCCCCACTCCTCATCCGACATCAAACCACGAACCACGACCACTCTCCCCAAAGAGCAGCCTTGAATCAGCGATCAGGTGATTTGGGAATCCACTTCGTCAACAGAACCTAGCAACTGCCTGATCCGCGCCCGATCCGCCGCCGACAGGTCCATGCCCGCCGCCACGCGCCACTGCTCGCGGGCCTCGTCGGCCTTGCCCAGCTTCGCCAGGGCATTACCCCACAGCAGGTGGTTGCGGCCCCAGCGCGGTGCGTACTTGTCGGCTTCCTTGAACTTCCTGAGGGCGGCCCTGGTCTCGCCCTTGCGGAGCAGCGCCTCACCCCACCACGAGAGCGGGTCGGCGAAGCGGGGGCCCCGGGTGTTGGCGATCTCGAACTGGGCGATGGCCCGGTCGGGCTCGCCCCGGTCCAGCAGCACCCGGCCCCAGGCGGTGGACGCCATCGGCAGCGAGGGTGCCATCTTCACGGCTTCCCCGAACCAGTGATCGGCCAGCGCAGGCTGTCCGGCCAGAGCGGCGATCTCACCGCGCGCCATGACGCAGGGCTGGCAGTCAAGCGGTGTCGCGCCGACCAGCGCCTGCGCCTCGGCCATCCGGCCCAGATGCGCCAGGGCCACGGCCTTCTGCGCCCGGGGGATCGGGCGATGGACGCCCTTGTCCG
>JANOER010000158.1:0-4126 GCA_031441285.1 Rhodobacterales bacterium | reverse complement strand
GAAGTTCGAGGAATACTCGCTGCTGGCCATGACCGGAAAGTCTTCTTTCGGCAGCGTGGCCAGGTTGAAGGTCGACCGGCCGGCGGTGATCGTCAACCGCCCGGCGGCTGCATCCTCGGTCAGGTTCACCAGCGCGCCGTCGGGCAGCTTGCGGACGATTTCGTGCAGCATCACGGCTGACACGGTCGTGGCTCCGCTGCGTTCAACCATCGCCGCAGCGCGGTCGACAACCTCGATGTCCAGGTCGGTGGCCCGAAAGCTGACCTGGCCGCCCTCGGCCTCGATCAGAACGTTGGCGAGGATCGGGATCGTGTTGCGGCGTTCGACCACCGACTGCGCCTGCGCCAGCGCCTTCAGCAACGTGGCGCGTTCAATCGAAAGCTTCATCTGACTTCCCCCTGCTTCCCGTGAAGGGACGCCAAATCTATCCGGTTTTCACCGGTTCACAAGTGTTGCGGTGGACTGTGCTGGCGAATGCCGGGGCCGTCAAGGGTGGCCCGATCTCAGCCCTGCAAGAGCCGCTTCAGAAGCTGAAGATCATCGGCAAGCTGGCTGTCGGTGGCCATCAGTTCTTCGATCTTGCGGACGCCATGCATGATCGTGGTGTGATCGCGGCCCCCGAAGCGCCGGCCGATCTCGGGCAGAGAGCGCGGGGTAAGCTGCTTGGACAGATACATCGCCACCTGACGCGGCCGCGCGATGGTGCGGACCCGCTTGGGGCCGATCATGTCGGAGAGGCGGATGTTGTAATGCTCGGCCACCTTGCGCTGGATTTCGTCGATCGTCAGCTTGCGGTCGGACGAGCGCAGGATGTCGGCGAGGCAATCGGTGGCAAGATCCAGCGTGATCTCGCGGCCAACCAGCGACGCGAAAGCGAAAAGCCGGGTCAGTGCGCCTTCCAGAACGCGCACGTTGGTGGTGATCCGGTGGGCAAGAAACTCCAGCACACCATCGGCAAGCACCAGGCCGCGATACTGGCCGCGGTAATACTCGACCTTCTGCTGCAGGATGCCAAGCCGAAGCTCGTAGTCGGTCGGATGCAGGTCGACGACCAGTCCGCACTGCAGCCGCGACCTGATGCGTTCCTCAAGATCCTTGATCTCACCCGGGGCGCGGTCGGCCGAGATGACGATCTGCTTGTTCGCGTCGACCAGAGCGTTGAACGTGTGGAAGAATTCCTCCTGGGTGGAATCCTTGCCGGCGATGAACTGCACGTCATCCACCATCAGCACATCGACCGACCGGAACAGTTCCTTGAAGTCCATGATCTGGCGTTCGCGCAGGGCCTGGACAAAGCGGTACATGAATTGCTCGGCCGAAAGGTACAGCACGCGAAGCTCGGGATGGCCGACCTGAAGCTCATGCGCGATGGCGTGCATCAGGTGCGTCTTGCCAAGCCCTACTCCGCCATAAAGGAAAAGCGGGTTGAACGTCACCGGACCACCTTCGGCCACGCGGCGGGCGGCGGCATGGGCAAGCTCGTTCGGCTTGCCGACAACGAAGCTGTCAAAGGTGAAGCGGGCATCCAGCGGCGCGCCGGGCAGTTCCTCATCGGAAGGCCGGGCGCGGGCAGGCTTTGGCGCAGGTTTTGCCGGGGAAGGACGCGCGGCGGCTTCATTGCCGACCGAAAACTCCACCCGGTCGACCGGAGCCCCGGCGGTCGCCAGCTGCGACCGGATGTGGTCGGCATAGTTGCGTTGCACCCAGTCGCCGAAGAAGATCGTTGGCACTTCGAACCGGGCGACCCCGTTCGTCAGAAGCGACAGCTTGAGAGGTTCGATCCAGGTGACATAGTTGTTCTTGCCAACGCGCTTGATCAGCTCTTCGCGGACCAGACCCCAAGTTTCGTTCGTCATTCCCGTTGCCTGCCACTTTCCCCGCCCGGCGGATTGCCCACCAGACACATACGGTCTGTTCATCCAGGCGATTCCCTTCAACAAAACCATTCCCGCCACCCCCGAAAAAGGGGCTGACGTCGGACCGGTTCATTCTCAGGACAACACAACACATGGTCCTGCCACTGAAGCCAGCGGCCAGGTCACGTATGACGGGACGGCTTGGGCGCCGCCTCCTGGTCATTGATCGCAAGCAGAAAGCCCGGTTCTCTTGGACGCGGCAGCGCCCGATCCGTGCAGCGGCTTTCCCCCTGCGATCCGTTCTTGTCCCCCAAGACGAAGTGAATCGCCTCTGGACGCTAGCAAGCCCGCTGCGGCCACTGCAACTGAACAACGCGCTTGACACAGTTTCCGCGAAACCGAATCCAGAGCCTCTGGCAAATCGGCAACGTGGCGCCGAAAACCGGTGCCGGGCCGCCCGGAAAATGCCGAAGGGCGCAACCGTTGCGGCTGCGCCCTGTCTGGTAAAAAGAATCAGAAAGTCAGACTTTGACGACGGCCTTAACGCGCGACGACAGGCGCGACATCTTGCGGGCGACGGTGTTCTTGTGCAACACGCCTTTGGACACGCCGCGCGCCAGTTCCGGCTGAGCGGCCTTCAGGGCGGCTTCGGCAACGGCCGGATCGCCCGAGGCGATCGCTTCTTCGACCTTGCGCAGGAAGGTGCGGATGCGCGACCGGCGCGCTTTGTTCACGGCATAACGCGCCTCGGATTGGCGCGCGCGCTTCTTGGACTGTTCGGTATTGGCCATCTGGCGGTCCTTCAGGGTCTTTGCGTTTCAGGTTGCACGAAAGACCACGAAGCCCCGACCAGGGGTCGGGAGTGATTCTTGCCTAAGCGGGCCCACGCGCATGTGACGACGGCCTATATGGCAGCTTTTCTGGAAAGGAAAGCCCTAGCGGTCGCGAAACTGCGGCTGGCGTTTTTCCTGAAAGGCGGCCATGCCCTCTTTCTGGTCTTCGGTCGCGAACAGCGCGTGAAACATCCGCCGTTCGAACAAAAGCCCCTCGGACAGCGAGGTTTCCTGCGCGCGATTGACACATTCCTTGACGACCATCGCGGTGACTGCGGATTTCTCGACCACCTTCTGCGCGGTCTTCATCACTTCCTCGATCAGCGCCTTGGCCGGAACGACGCGGCTGACAAGCCCGCAACGTTCGGCCTCGGCCGCGTCCATGAAGCGGCCGGTAAGGTGCATGTCCATCGACTTGGCCTTGCCCACCGCCCGCGTCAGCCTTTGGGTTCCGCCCATGCCGGCCACGATGCCCAGGTTGATTTCGGGTTGGCCGAACTTCGCGGTGTCAGCGGCGATGATGAAATCACACAGCATGGCAAGTTCGCAGCCTCCGCCCAGACAATAGCCTGCCACCGCGGCAATCACCGGCTTTCGCGCCCGGGCGATCGCCGACGTTTCCGCGACGAACATATCCTCGAAATAGATGTCGATGAACGACTTCTCGGCCATCTCGCGCACGTCCGCACCGGCCGCGAAGGCCTTTTCCGACCCGGTGATGACGATGCAGCGGACCTTGTCGTTCGCCTCCGCCGCCGTCACCGCCGCTGCAAGCTCGCGCATCAGGGTGGAGTTCAGGGCGTTCATGGCATCGGGCCGATTGAGCCGGATCAGAGAGACATAGTCCTCGATCTCGACGATAAGCGTTTCATAGGCCATGGCTGGCTCCACTTTGGCAGTCGCGGTGACTCCTAGCACCAAACGGTTGGATGGCAAGTCACCTCTGGCAGGTCGGGCACCAGAAGGACGACCGGCCGGATTGCACCGTGCGGGTGATCAAAGCGGTGCAGCCGGGGGCCTCGCAGGGTTGGCCTTCCCTGCAATAGACCTGAAAATGCTTGGAAAAATAGCCAAGCTCGCCGTTCGCTTGCCGAAAGTCACGCAAGGATGATCCCCCCGCCTCGATCGCTTCGGACAGCACATCGCGGATGATCGGCACCAGCGCATGAACGTCGGGTTCCGCTAGGTCACCGGCCAGACGCAAGGGACTGACCCGCGCCCGGAACAGTGTTTCGGCGACATAGATGTTGCCCAGCCCGGCGAGGATGCGCTGGTCCAGAAGCGCCGCCTTGATCGGAGTGCGGCGCCCGGCCAGCCGAGCGACAAGGTAGGGCCCGTTGAAATCATTGCCGAACGGCTCGGGTCCAAGGCCGGCAAGCAAGGGGTGGTCGTCCGCGCCTTTGGTGGCCATCAGGTCCATCGCGCCAAAGCGGCGGG
>JANOER010000157.1:0-10209 GCA_031441285.1 Rhodobacterales bacterium | reverse complement strand
CCGGGGGCCTGTCAGTGACGTTAACGACACCAGACAGCAAACAACCAGTTTCGACGGGCTGTTACTTCAGCCGGTCGACCACGCCTTGGGCAAAGGCCTGGATCATCGCGTCATAGTAGACGCGCGAGTCTGCAGGCAGGTTTGCCAGGTCGATATCCTGCGGAAACATCGGCTTTGCGGCGTTGATGTCGACGGTCAACTCGTATGCACCGAAGCGCGAGTTGTCTGTTGGGTGGACCATCGCTACCTGGCCGACAAGGCGGGTGTCGGCCAGCCCCATTGCTTCTTCAAAGCCACTGGACAGCGACACTTCTTCAACGTCGATCTTCACTTCGACCCCGTCATCCGCGATCTGTTCCGTGATTAGCTTGACGATGGCGTTTTCCAGGTCGTCGGCCACCGAGGTCCAGTAGACCGCGGCCTTGGGATTCTCGATCGCCTCAAGCTCGACATCGACGTCGATGCTTTTGACGGTGAGGGGTGAGGCGGCCATTGCGGCCGTTGACAGGGTCAACGCGGCAAGGGCGCCGATGGAAAGGATGCGATACATGGATAACTCCCGTAGTCAGGATGCTGCAGAACAATCCCGCAGCGGCACAGATCAAACGTTCGCACCGCGAAAAGGTTCCCTTGCCGAAGCAAACTACAGGATCATGCCTGCAGGGTTTCCGTGCTGGCAAAGAACATGGCCTGCGACACGGCAGACCGGACCTGTTCTTCGGCATAGGGCTTGGTGATCAGGAAAGCGGGTTCGGGACGGGCGCCGGTCAGCAGCCGTTCAGGGAAGGCCGTTATGAAGATGACCGGCACTTCGTCCACCAGCTTCAGGATGTCGTTCACCGCGTCGATGCCCGACGATCGGTCGGCCAGTTGGATGTCGGCAAGGATGAGATCGGGGCGGACCCTTGCAGCCAGATCGACCGCTTCGGTGCGCGTTGCCGCGATGCCGACGACCTCGTGGCCCATTTCCCGTACGATCGCCGCAATGTCCATCGCGATGATAGCCTCATCCTCGATGATCATGACGCGGCCGCAAACCGTTGCCTGCATCTCGCGGACTGCCGTATCCAGAAGCATGGCCACGTGATCGTCGTCGGTCTGCATGATCCGGGAGATTTCCGACAGCGCAAAGCCTTCGATCACATGCAGCAGCAGAACTTCACGCGTGTCCGGCGTCAGGTTGGACATATGCGCCTGAGCTATAGCGGAAAAGCGGGTGTCCGGCTCGCTCGTCGGGGCGCCGGCGCTGGACCAGACCAGATGAAAGGCGTGGAACAGACCGATCTTTGCATCGGTATCGCTGGCCAGGACGCCCATGTCTTCCAGGATTGACTCAAGCGTTGCAGCGGCAAAGCTGTCGCCAGTGCTCTGACTGCCGGTAAGGGCCCGCGCGTAGCGACGCAGGTAAGGCAGGTTGCCGCTGATTGTGGCGACCTGATCCGACAGGTGTTGAGCTTGCATCGAAATTTATCTCCCTTGACCGCAGATTTATCGGAACCAAACGCTTTGGTCGCGCGTTCGGTTCCATGCTAGACGAGGCAGGCACAAAAAAAGATGTATTCCGATATGGCAGAGAATGATCCCAAATCTACGGTCCGCCGCCAGATCGACGAAAACCTGAGGCGCATCTACGACGAAACCCTGAATGAGAAGATTCCGGACCGGCTGACCCTGCTTCTGGAGCAGTTGCGCCAGAACGCCGGGAAAGAGGGGGCGAAAGATGACGACGGGGGCCAGCCATGACCGCCCCCCCCCTTTCGAATGCCAGACCGCAAGATTCGAATCTTCCAGATCCGCGCGACGCCCTGATTCAGCATCTTCCCTCGCTGCGGGCGTTTGCAATGAGCCTGGCACGCAACCGGTCATCGGCTGACGATCTGGTGCAAGACACCATCGTCAAAGCCTGGACCAACTTTGACAAGTACGCTGCTGGAACAAATTTGCAGGCCTGGCTTTTCACCATCCTGCGCAACACGTTCTATTCATCGCTGCGCAAGACCCGGCGCGAAGTGGCTGACCCGGACGGCATCCATGCAAAGGGGTTGTACGTGAACCCCGAGCATGACGGTCGTCTGGCCTATCGCGACTTTCAGCGCGCCTTCGACCAGCTGTCATCGGAACATCGCGAGGTTCTGACTCTGGTCGGCGCATCGGGCTTTTCCTGCGAAGAGGCGGCCGTGACCATGGGTGTCGCCGTGGGCACGGTGAAAAGCCGCGCAAGCCGGGCGCGCAAGCGGCTGACAGACCTGATGGGGTTGGGTGAAGGGGAAGATGCCTTCCCCGACACCGATCAGGCGGCAATTGCCGCGATGGGTCGTTCGGGGGTGCAGGCCGCATGATGCCCGGCGGGGACAGGCCCCTGGCGTCGCGGCTCGCAATCCGCTTCGCGATCATCCTGGCACTGGCCTTGCTGCCCGCCGGTTTCATCGCCTTTGTCCAGACCAGTGCCCTTGAAGACGAGGTTCAGTCTCGCAATGAAGTTGCGCTGATGGGCGCGACCGTCCACTCGGCGCTGGCAGAAACCGGCCTGATCCGCCGGATGCGCGGCATGGTGGCCAGTCTTGCGGTCGCGGTGCCCTATGTCGTGAATGACCCGCAAGCCTGCGATGCCTTGATGCAAGGCGTCATGGCGACGGAACCGACCGCATCCCTGGTGGCCTTCATTCCGCTAGATGGCGTGATGACCTGTTCGACCTCGGATGCTCCGTTCGATTTTTCAGACAGTCCGGCGTTTCCCAAGGTGCTGGCGGCAAGAGAGCCAGCCTTTGCGGTCAACCCGAGGGGCCCGGTCTCTGGAACGTCGGTGCTGGGCATCTCCCACCCGGTCTTTGACCGGACCGGGGCCTATATCGGGTTTACGTCCATGTCCCTGCCGCACAAGGCCCTGGCGGAGATCCGGTTCGGTGCCTTGGAAACTCGCGACGAGTTTTTCGGGTCGGTCCTGTTCTGGACCTTCGACGGCGCGGGTACGGTCCTGACATCGAACATCGAACTTGACGCGGTCGCAACGCAGCTGCCGGCCGACCGCCCATTGACCGACTTTACCGGCAGCGACACTTCCGTCTTTCAGGCACAAAGTTCCGGCGGTCTGACGATGACCTATGCCGTGGTGCCGATCGTCGAGGGCAAGCTTTATCTGATGAGCAGCTTTCTGCGGGAAAAGCAGTCGCTTGGGGCCATCCTTTCGCCCTACCTGCCGACGCTTCTGATGTGGTTGGCGGGTCTGATCGGGGCTGCGGTGGCTGCGGAATATCTGGTGACGCGCTATGTCCGCGCGCTGCATCGGTCGATCATCAGCTTTGCGCGCGGCGAACGGCGGCTGCTGGCGCTTGACCTCAGGAATGCGCCGTTCGAACTGGACGAACTGGCCACGGCCTACACGTCGATGACAGATAGCGTCACCCGAAGCGAGGCCGAGCTTGAAGATCTGGTTCACCAGAAAGAAGTGCTGCTGCGTGAGGTTCACCACCGGGTGAAGAACAATCTTCAGCTGATCTCCTCGATCATGAACATCCAGATCCGCAGCACCCGAAGCGATGAGGCGCGGGAGCTTCTGAAGAATCTTCAAGAACGGATCATGAGCCTTGCGACCGTGCATCGTGGGCTTTACCAGACCAGCGGTCTTGCCGATGTGCGCGCGCAAGAGCTGATCCCGGATATCGTGCGGCAGATCATGGCGATCTCGTCGGGACCGGAAAAGCCCTTCACCGTGGTGAACGATATCGACGATCTGCGGCTGGTGCCCGATCAGGCGGTGCCCCTGTCGCTGCTCTTGGCCGAGGCGCTGACCAACGCGGTCAAACATGCCGGGTCCACACGGGAACATCCCGGAAAGCTGACCGTACGGCTGAAACGGTCGGGCGGCAGCAGCGCCGAGCTGGAGGTGATCAACAGCAAACGTGAGCATGGGACCAGCGCCTCGGCCGGCGGTCTTCTGAATGCCGGTATCGGGTCGCAATTGATCATGGCCTTCGTGCAACAGCTGTCCGGGACGCTGGACATCGGCGAGGTGGACGGGGACTACCATCTGAAAGTGACATTCGAAGTTTCACCGCTCTCCACGGCAGAACACCGGCAGGCATCATCGCCCTTCGATGCCGCAGAGCGGAACGCGGCAGGTGTCTGAGGCTTTGACCCAGTGCCAGAGCCAGACCACGACTACTCCAGGTCAAGTTAACCGCGGTCAGTCAGGATCCTGCTGACCGCCACGGAAGCCTGTCCGACGCTGGAGTGCGCCTTTCCGGAAGTCGCCACCAAGATCTGGGCCGGATTTGTGGTGTCCGACCTTGAAACGCGTCTGCGGCCACCTGCCGCGAACCTGCTTTCGGCGCGCGACCGCTATCTCTTGCCGAATGACTTTGCCGCCGCCGAAGCTTTCGGCCGGAACCTGCCTGTCGTCCGCCCGAATTCGTCTGACGGCCAGGAACGAGTGGAACCGGTTGCGGCAAGGCCGCGTTCTTCAGGGACAACGCGCAAGACCAACACCGCGCTGCAACCCCTGAAGGAGACCAAGATGAACTGGGACCAGATCGAAGGCAAATGGAAGCAGTACAAGGGCAAGGCCAAGGAAGCCTGGGGTGACATCACCGACGACGAGTTTGATCGTGTCGCTGGCAAACGGGACCAGATGGTCGGCCTTGTGCAGGAAAAGTACGGCAAGGCAAAGAACGACGCGGAACGCGAGGTCGACGCCTGGTTCGCCAAGCTTTGAGGGTCGAGCGCATGAGCATTCAGGATGATGTGGCGACCGATCCGCGCGTGGCCTTGCTGCGTTTTGACCCCGAGGTGGCGGAACTGTGGGCCTCGTCAAGCTCGACGTTGAAGTTCGGGTTCGAGATCATCCGGGCGACGCTTGATCCCGGGCATCAACCCGACATCGGCGTGAAGTCGACGGTCAGGTTCCCGAAAGCGGCCTGACGGCGGTCACCAGAGAAGGGCGCGCCTTCGGGTGCGCCTTTCCACCTTTCCCGACGCTTCCCGAGGAACCAACTCTGCCGCTGGAACGTTGGGTTTGCATCGGAAGACCTACTGAAACGTCCTCGTGAAAAAAAGGAGATCCCCATGTTGGGTTGGGCCATTACTTTTCTCGTGATCGCATTGATCGCTGCTGCACTTGGCTTCGGCGGAATAGCCGGTGCGTCGGCAGGGATCGCGCAGATCCTCTTCTTTGTCTTCATCGCGCTGTTCGTCATTGCACTGATTGCCCGCGCCGTAGGCGGACGTCCCCCCATCTGACGCTGCAGGTTCGGCAAGCTTCAAAGACACGATGCCCCGGTGGAAACATCGGGGCATTATTTGCTAGGTGCACCTGCTGGATTGCCCAGCGCGACGGGTCGCAAAGGGCGGAATTTTCGCGGTCGGACACACCTTCCATGCTTGTGCTCGCCGCAAAGCGTTGTTGCAAAGCGCTGAACGTCAAGGATTTACATCGTGAATCCATATGGTTAGACGGGCAGCATGAACAAGACTTAACCTGCCCGCAAGTGCACGACCAACTGGTCCAGCTACAGTGCTTGGCTGCGCAAACGCGGGTCGCTGTAGATCTGGCGTGGCTCGCGCCACCGGATGGCAATCCTGATCGCCCTGCGATGTGTTCTGACGCTATCCAGTTCCGCCTGAAGATCAAGGTGTTGTTCAAGCTGCCTTTGCGGCAAACGTCATGGATGGTGGCCAGCCTGCTGAAGATGGTGGGCCTGGGCCGTCCCGGATCATACCCCCCTTTGGCGGTGGCAGAGGTCGCTTGTCGTCGAGTTCCTGTAGCCGCCGCGGCCACACTTCCACAATTGACGGCCAGACAACAGCGTTCGGGTATTCCGTTGGACCAATGGCAGTCATGCTCTCAACCCCCATCCGCAAGAACGGGCGTCAATGGAAAGCGGACTGCGCGGCCGCGACAGCCATTGTCCATGGACCGATGGCGGAAAATGGCTCACTCAGACACGAAACCCTGTGCGCCACCCGGCACTTTGGTCGGGCTTTCTGGATGCGACGGACAGGGGCACTGCATCCGCAGCCGCACCGAGGCTAGGTTGCTCTGTTTGAAAACCGGCGGACCACGCATCGCCGCCAGTGACCCAATCCGCCGAAAGCCGGATACGCATAGCCCTCATGAAGCGCTTCCAGGCCATCGGAACGGCCGAAATCATACGGGTCGCCTGAACCCAACGGGGAAAGGGAAAGCCACACCTAAGGCGTAAGTTGCCCAACAGCGCCTCGCCACACCCAAAGCAGTTAAATTGCTGGTTATTCAGTTGATTACACTCCGATATGAAGCGATTCTGATTGCACCAGAATGATGCAACTCAGCCTCGGAGACCACGCCATGACCGCCCGCCCAGTCACCGACCATCCCAAAGCCCTCGGCGCCTTCATGACCGCCTAGTTCCAGATCGGCGCGATGCTGGAACGCCTGAAAGCCCTGAGCGACGACCATTTCGGGACCCACCCCGACGAGATCAATTGGGGCGATGTCGGTACATTGAACCACTACGCCAGCCAGCTGCGCCAGATCACCGACAGCGCCTTCAAGGAGGGCGAACATGCCGCTTGATCCGGCCCAGCGCCACCAGATCGAGCAGGATGCCATCATTGCAGCATGGGAGGCCAAACGCCTCGCCGCCTGCGACGATGCCTTCGCCCTGCTGCGGGAAGTCGCGGGACTGGACCTCGACGGCGACGGCGATGTGATCATTGGCACGGATGCCGACGGTCACAACGACCTGATGACGCGCATCACCGCCTTCCTTGCCGCCCACGACCAATAGGGGAACGCCATGACCAAACTGACCGAAACCCAGACCATCATTCTCAGCGCTGGGGCGCAGAGCCCCGACAACATAGCCCTGCCGCTGCCCAAGGGTCTGGCAGGTGCGGCGGCGAAGATGGCAGTCACCAAGATGATCGAATACGGCTGGCTGCAGGAGGTCGATGCCAACTTGCGCCGGGGCGAGCCCCTCTGGCGCGAAACCGGCGATGGCCATGGCGCGACGCTGGTGGTCACCGACTCCGGGTTGCGGGCCATCGGGATTGAACCGGTTGCGGCGCAGCCCAGGACTGATCTCCCCAACGATTGCAACGAGACGCCGAAGCCGCCCACTCGGCGCGCGGGGACGAAGCAGGCCTTGCTGATCGCGACGCTGGTGGTCACCGACCGGCGCGACGATGGAAGAGATCATTTCTGCGACGGGGTGGCAGGCCCACAGCGCCCGTGGTGCCATGTCCGGGGCGCTGGGCAAGAAGCTCGGGTTGGCGTGACCTCGGCGAAGGAGGCGGACAGGGGGCGGGTCTATCGGATCGGCCAGCCAGCACCCTGACGTGGCTTGCTGGCTGGTCAGCTCTGCAGACGGTAATGAACCTCGGTCGGTGTGCAGGCGGCGCCGTTGATCGGGATCATGTCCTGTGGGCAAGTGGACATGACCACGATGCAATCGAGGACCGCTCGCAGTGTCACCTGATCCCCGGGCTTGCTGAGCGGCTCGCCCCACGTGATCCGACCGTCAGGGCCGACCGGAATGTTCATCCAGAGGTTCAGGGGCGCCGGACACTCCGCCGTCCGCAGATCAAGCTGCCCAAGCGCGGCCCGCAGGTTGTCGGTGCAGTTGTCATGGTACTGCGTGCAGCCCAGTGCTGCATAGCGGTGCACGTCGCAGGCCGCGATGACGGTGTCATGGCGGCCCGGTGAGGTATCTTCTTCCAGGATCAGGATGGGCCGACGCCGGTTTGTCGTCAGCCCGTCACCCGTGGCGGGAAAGATCCCCTGAAGCGTTGCGTGCAGGTGTTCCATCGACATGAACTCCGACAGGTCGTCGGCATTGAAGCACCAGGTATCGACAACCTGCTGACCGTGGGTGTTGATGATCTGGATCGCCTGGCCCTTGTCCAGCCGTACTGCCCGACCCCGTCGAGCAGGGACAACGTTAAGGTCTGTCGTCATGGCCTGCTTTCTCTGCTGCCCGGGAGGTCGTGCGCCCGTCCTGCATACGAACATGTCATTGCAAGGGGCGGCGGGGTCAAGGCGGAAGACTTCAGCGCGCGTCTGGCAGGCTTCTGGACCCGGGTTATCGGGCGGCTCCCGCAGCCACGTGGCGTCTCCAAAAGGCACGCCATACGTCTGAGCGCCCTGGCTTCCGCAGGGTGGATTCCGGCTCAGGTGGCTTCCGCAAAGTGGATTCCCTGGCTTCCGCAAAAGAATCCAGCTTGGCCAAGTCGTGATTCCGCAAGCAACTGATAATGCGTGTCCTTTTCCGAGATCACGCGCCAACTGGATTCCAAGTGGATTCCCCGGTGAAAATGCCTGTCGCTAGCGAAACGCCGCGCTGCGCCCCCCCGCATACAAACAGGGCCGGGGAGGAACCATGCCAAGGGGGATGGGGTACTCCCCCCATTCTTAACGGGGTGCATTCGTAGAATTCACGCGGCCATTTTCAGTTTCTGGGCGGGTGTGATGCCGCCTATGCCCATGTTGGGTCGGTCGTTGTTGTAAGTCCATAGCCATTGCGTGGCGTGATCCTGAGCCTCCTTGATGGTTTCGATGATGTATTGGTCGAGCCATTCATGCCGAACCGTGCGGTTGTAACGCTCGATGTAGGCGTTCTGCTGGGGCTGGCCGGGTTGGATGTGCTGGATGGCGATGCCCCGTTGTTCGGCCCAGATCGCCGGATCGTAAGCCACCGGCTGGGACGCCGACGTGCTTGCTGCCCACATCCGCGCCAAGGATGTCTCCTGCGTCGAAGTGATGGAGGCCTATCTGGGCCAGATCGACCGGCTTAACCCTCAGATCAACGCCTTCATGGGCGACTGGAATGGCTATTTCGCGATGGAACCCGGCGTGCTGGACCTTTGCCGGTCAAGCCTCAAGGTGGTCGAGGATCTGGGCTGCATCGTCGAAGACGCCGTGCCCGTCTTCGACCCCGAGGCGCTGTGGCAGATGTGGCTGACCCACCGCGCCTGGATCATCGGCAACTACCTTGGCGCGTTCTACGCCGACCCGGCCTTGCGCCCACTGATGAAGAACAGCGCCCAGTGGGAGGTGGAGCAATCGTTCAAGCTGACCAGCCAGCAGGTTTTCGCCTCGTCGGTCGCACGCACCGCCTGGGCCGCCACCGTGCGCGACTTCTTCAGCCGCTACGACTTTGCCCTTGCCCCCAAAGCGCAGGTTTTCCCCTTCGACGCAGCCACCCCCTGGCTGACCGAGGTTGGCGGTCGCAAGATGGAAACCTATCACCAGTACATGGGCATCGTGCTGCCCTGGACGCTGGCCGGCACCCCGGTGATGAACGTCCCCGTCAGCTTCAGCGAAACGGGCCTGCCGATGGGCATGCAGGTGATCGGCAAGCGGCAGTCGGACTTCGCCGTGATGCAGATGTCCCGCGCCTATGAGACGGCGACCCAGTGGGTGCAGAACAATCCGCCGCCGATCCTTGGGTAACTCTGATCCGTTTCGGCTGGACGGGAAGCTGTGACAGGTAACGAGTGCGCCGACAGTGAAAGAGGGACGGCCCGCATGTCCGGGCCGTCCCTCGCCTTTTCGGACAGGGTCAGACGTTCAGCGCGTTCTTGTAGATCGTCCCGGCCTTCATGATCACCTTGAAGTTGGTGTCGGGGTCGGCGACCAGCGTCAGATCCTCGGTCGGGTTGCCCTCGCACAGGATCATGTCCGCGTGCGCACCCTTCTGGATCACCCCGATCACGCCCGGATAGGGGTTGCGCGGCCCTGACATGCCCAGGATGAAGGCGTTCCGCGAGGTCGCCTGCACCAGCGCCTGCGCCGGCGTGTACCAGCGGGTCAGCGCGGCCAGCAGCGTCCCCTGCGACTCGCACAAGGCGGCATCGAACAGGATGTCGGTGCCGAAACCGGTCGGCACCTTGTGCTTCACCGCCAGCGCATAGGCCGTATCGGTCCCGGACCAAAGCTGGCGCACCTTGGCGTCGGCCGGCACCCCTGCGCCCTTGTCCGGACGCGTCTCGGCGGCGAAGGGCTGCAGGCTCCACACCGCGCCCGCATCGGCGATCCGCATCACCGATTCCTCATCCGTCAGGTGGCCGTGTTCGATGCTGCGAACCCCGGCATCAAGACAGCGCTGGATGCCCTTCGGCGTGTAGACATGCGCACAGACATAGGTGCCCCAGTCGGCAGCGGCGAGAACTGCGGCCTCAATCTCCTCGGGGATGAATTGCAGCACGTCCAGCGGGTCATAGGCCGACGAGGCA
>JANOER010000156.1:0-14553 GCA_031441285.1 Rhodobacterales bacterium | reverse complement strand
CAAAGGCCGCCCGGTCCCCTTGGGCTGCGGCGGTCGCAAGCATCTCGTCGGGCGTGTCCATCAGCATCACGTTATCTGTGACGCAGGGCGGGCGGCAATCCTTGGTCCGCGCCCGAAAATCCCTGCCCCGGACAAAAAGGCCCCCGGCTTCGGCAACTGCCAAAGCGGGAGCCTCGGGTCTTGGCGGGCGTCCGACCATCTTTGCGCCCGTTCAGTAGATCAGGCCGTCATAAAGGCCAAAGGCGCCGGCGGTGCTTCCAAGCGTGCCCGAGGTGCCCTCGTCACGGGCATAGGCCACGATGGCACCGTAGGTGCCTGGACCGAACGACCCGTCGATCCCGCCGCGATAGTAGCCATAGGCGCGCAGATTGCGCTGGATCGCCTTGCGCTCGGCAGCCGAATAGCTGTTGAAGGCCTTGGCCGCGGGGGTGCGGTAGATCGAGGAGGTGGCGGCTGGGCGTTCGACAAAATTATATGTGGGCGCAGGTGCGGAACGCAGGTCGCGGGCACGGCGGTCCCGCTTCAGGATCTCGTCGATGATGACGGCGGTTGCGACCCCGGCGACGAAGCCCTGCTCGCGGTCGCCCCAGGCATGGGCCGGCGCGGCGGGAAGTGTGGCGATCGACAACGCGGTGGTTGCGGCGATCAGGGTGGTCCTGGCGGTCATGACAATGGGCAGCATGTCGTTTCCTTTCACGGGTTGTCCCGAAGCGTCGGGTTCATGCCATTGGGTATGGGCATCGGACCGGCGCTAGGCAAAGACAGGACCCCGCTAGGAAAGAACATCCCGGCGATATCTGATGACACGTTATACTTCAGTAGGTTGCGCGGAGAGAAGGTCTGGCGGACCGGCCCGACCCCTTTGATGCGCTGTCAGCCGACGACGAAATCGAAATGCTTGCGGACGTTTTCCTCGATCTTCCAGGTGCCCTTGAAGTCCTTCTCGACAACAAAGGCATCCCCGGCCCTGACCGTAACCGGAGTCCCGCCATCGGGAGTGATCACGATCCGCCCGGCGATCAGCACGACATATTCATAGGCGGTGTAGGTGGCATGGTAGCTGCCGACCGTGCATTCCCAGATCCCCGAAACCATCGAGCCGTCAGATGCAGTGTGCAGCACCCAGGTCTTCATCGAAGGTGTGCCCTCGGTGACAACCCAGCCGTCAAGGTCACCGGTTGCCGGGTCGATGCCTTCGGTCGAGGGAAGCTTGGTGATGCTTTGCATGGGTTCCTCCAGGTTTTGATTGTTCTTAACCTCGTCCAGCCGGGTCCGGATGTCCCAGCCGTGCGCGACGCCGATCCGCTTGTTCCCGACCCGTCAGTCTTTCGGGAAATCCCCCGCAGAATGGCGTTCGGGGAGCTGTTCCTCGGGCTTGCCCCAGTTGCGGTTGACCATCCGCCCCCGGATCACGGCCGGCCGCGCGTCGATCCTTTGCGCCCAGGCCAGGACATGGCGATAGCTCTGCACATCAAGGAACTCGGCCGCGTTGTAAGCGCGCCCCAATACGAGGTTGCCATACCAGGCCCAGATCGCCATGTCGGCCAGAGAATACTCCGGGCCTGCCATCCAGTCCCGCGTGGCCAGATGCTGGTCAAGCACATCAAGCTGACGCTTCGTTTCCATCGCATAGCGGTTGATCGGATACTCCTGCTTGAACGGCGCATAGGCGAAGAAATGCCCGAAGCCGCCGCCAACAAAGGGCGCCGACCCCATCTGCCAGAACAGCCAGCTGAACATCTCGGTCCGGGCAGAGGGATCGGCGGGAATGAAGGCACCGCCGAACTTCTCGGCAAGATAAAGCATGATCGAGGCGCTTTCGAACACCCGCTGCGCCGGCTTGGCACCGTGGTCCATCAGGGCGGGGATCTTCGAGTTGGGGTTCACCTCGACAAAACCCGAGCCGAACTGGTCGCCCTTGCCAATGTCGATCAGCCAGGCGTCGTAGTCGGCGGCGTGGCCTGCGTCCAGAAGCTCTTCCAGCAATATCGTGACCTTGACCCCGTTTGGCGTCGCAAGCGAGTAAAGCTGCAACGGGTGCTTGCCCACCGGCAGCGCCTTGTCATGGGTGGCCCCGGCAACCGGCCGGTTGATGCTGGCGAAGGTTCCGCCCGAAGGCTGATCCCAGGTCCAGACCTTCGGGGGAACATAGTCGTGCGGCATTGTGGCTCCTGCGGCCGCTCATCCGCCCTGACGGGCGTCTTCGCTGGGAAAGCGAAGAGCGCTCGTCAGAGAGCGATGAGCGACGGGTCAGATCGAAAGGCAGACGTATTTGAGTTCCATATAGTCGTCCAGCCCGTGGCGGCTACCCTCGCGGCCAAGGCCGGACTGCTTCACGCCGCCAAAGGGTGCCATCTCGTTCGAGATGAGGCCGGTGTTCACGCCCACCATTCCGTATTCCAGCGCCTCCTGCACCCGGGTGATGCGACCGATGTCGCGGGCGTAGAAGTAGCTTGCCAGGCCGAAAATCGTGTCGTTGGCCCGCGCGATCACTTCTTCTTCGGTATCGAACTTGAACAATGGGGCAAGCGGGCCAAAGGTTTCCTCTTGCGCGACCTTCATCGTGGGCGTCACGCCAGTCACCACGGTCGGCTCGAAGAACGACCCGCCAAGCGCGTGGCGCTTGCCGCCGAGGACAATTTTGCCCCCGCCTGCCAGCACGTCTGCGATGTGCTCCTCGACCTTGTCCATGGCCGCTTCGTTGATCAGCGGGCCAGTCGTGATTCCGGCCTTGAGCCCGTCGCCGATGGTCAGCTTTTTCACCGCTGCGGTCAGTTTTTCGGCGAAGGCGTCATAGACCGCGGCCTGCACATAGATCCGGTTGGCGCAGACGCAGGTCTGGCCGTTGTTGCGGAACTTGGAGATCATCGCCCCTTCGACCGCCGCATCCAGATCGGCGTCGTCAAAGACGATGAAAGGCGCATTGCCGCCAAGCTCCATCGAGCATTTCAGCACCTGGTCGGCGGCCTGCTTCAGCAGGATGCGACCGACCTCGGTCGAGCCGGTGAAGGTCAGCTTGCGGATCAGCGGGTTCTCGCAGAACTCCTTGCCGATGTCCGACGACCGTTTCGAGGTGATGACCGCGAAAAGCCCGGCCGGCACCCCAGCCCGTTCCGCCAGAACCGCCAGCGCCAGCGCCGACAGCGGAGTTTCCGCGGCGGGACGGGCGACGAAGCCGCAGCCGGCGGCCAGTGCGGGCGCGACCTTGCGGGCGATCATCGCGTTCGGGAAGTTCCACGGCGTGATCGAGGCGGCAACGCCGATCGGCTGCTTCAGCACATGAATGCGCTTGTCGCGCTGGTGGCCGGGGATGATGTCGCCGTAGGTGCGCTTGGCCTCTTCGCCGTAAAACTCGATGTAGGACGCGCCATAGGCGATCTCGCCCTTGGCTTCGGCCACGGGCTTGCCCATCTCGGCAGTCAGGATCGTCGCCAGATCGTCCTGGTTCGCCATGCACAGGTCGAACCAGCGGCGCAGCACCTGGGCGCGTTCCTTGGCGGTGCGCCCGGCCCATTCGCGGTGGGCGACATGGGCGGCCGCGATCGCACGGGCGGTCTCGGCGCGGCCGAGGTTCGGCAGCTGGCAGATCACGTCGCCCCGCGCGGGGTTGGTGACAGTAAAGGTCGACCCGTCATCGGCATCGACCCAACGCCCCGCGACATAGGACTTGGTGACCAGAAGCGACGGGTCTTTCAGAAGCGACGCAAGGTCAGTGACGGAATCGAGCATGTGGGCCTCCATTGCTTGCCGCAAGGGGTGCCACTTACCGAAGGACTTGTCCAGTTCGCGGCAGCGGATCGAGCCAGAATTTGATCAAATCTTTGCGCGACTGGACCTGAGCACCGGAGTTTTCCGGGCTTCAGGGCCGGGCCTTAGCCGTTGGCGTGCATCCGTTCGATGTAGGCGCGCATTTCCTCGGCCTCGTGGCGGGCGTCGCGCAGGCCTTCCATCGCCGCCTTCAGTTCGGCCTCGGTCTGGTTGATATGGGTCATCAGTTCGGCTTCGCGCTGTTCCAGATATGCCAGGGCCTGGTCGCGCAGCTCCTCGGCCTCGTGCAGCGACTGGGCAAGCCGGTCCATCTCGGCCATGTCGCCGCCCTGAACCCTTGTGAAGCGGTGCAACAGCCAATGGGTGAACCAGCCCACCGCAAAGGCGACCAGAAGGATGATGGCGGTGGCGATGACGAATTCGGTGCGGTTCATGGGGTTCCTTCGGCCTTGATCCCGTCGGGACGCGGCAAGGGGCGGATCGTCTTTTTGGTCGGTGCGACCGAGGGACTGGTGTCGGACGAAAAGTCCGGAGCGGTTGCGGCCGCAGGTGAGGCCGCAGGTGTGGCCGGGGTCGGTTCGTCGGTGGCCGTCCCTTCGTTTGCGACTGCCGCCGGGTCTGTTGCCGGGTCTGTTGCGGCATCGACCGTAGGGCCAGCCGCCGGGACCGTCGCGGCAGCCGGGGCCGCGAGGTCGCTTGCCCCCTGAACCCCCTTCAGCACGAATTCGATCCGCCGGTTCGCCTCGCGGCCGGCTTCGGCCTCGTTGTCGGCAATCGGCGTCGCCTCGCCGTAGCCAACCGCCGTCATGCCCGAGATGTCCACCCGGCGGCCTTGCAGCGCAAGCAGCACCGCTTCGGCGCGGGCCTGGCTTAGCGCCTTGTTGCCTCCTTCCGAGCCCTGGGCATCGGTGTGGCCGCCGATTTCAAGCTGCATCGGCGGGCAGGCGGCCAGGATCATCGCCAGTTCGTCCAGCACGGGGCGTGCAGTCGTGGCGATCTCGGCCGAGGAAGGCGTGAAGGTGATCTTGGTCCGTGAGATGACCGCGTTCACGTCTTGTGTGCATTCTTCGGGCGTCGGCAGCGAGGCCACCGGATCCAGCGCCTCGTCATAGCGGACGTTGACGCGGAAGGTCTGCCCCGGACCCAGCTTGCCCGACAGGATCTGGGTGATCCGGCCGCGCGTTTCCAGCGAACCGGTCAGGCCGGTCACCTCGACCGTGTCGGCCCTGACCAGAAGCGCGCCTTGCGTAACCTCGGCCAGCGCTTCAAGCCCGGCGAAGACCCGGACCGGCCAGCCGTCCGGCAGGGTCGCGTCAATCCGCGTGGCCATCAGCACATCCGCGCCCTCAAAGGCGGCGCGGGCGAAGGCGTTGACGGCCTGGCGTTGCAGATCGTCGGTCAGCCGGCCGCGCAGCTCGACCTTGCCGGCTTCGGTCAGGGTCGCGGTGAATTCCGCCGGCCCTTCCGTCGCGGTATCGGCCTTTTCAAGCGTCGAGGTCAGCGAGAAGGCATCGGGCAGCCCGGTCTCAAGTTCGCCCACCACCTTGTCGAAGGCCGCCTGCGTCACGTCGCTGCCGGCCAGAAGGGTCACGTCCCCGTCCGAAAAGGTGATCGAGGCCGAGCCAAGTTCAGCCACCGCGCGGATCGCCAGCACGACGCCATCGGCCCAGCGCGGGGTCGGGGTGCCAAGGCCGATGGTGCACAGCGGCCGCCCGGTCAGGCCTGCGGTCGTCGCGGCGGCAAGGATCTGGGTCTGGGCGCGGTCGGTGTCGGCCGAACAGCTGTCAAAGCGCGCGCCTTCGCTGTCAACGACGAAGCGCAGGGTGAACGGCGTGATCACCGGTCGCGGCGCCGAGATGTCGAGGACAAGCTGCACTCCCGCAGGGGCCAGCGCGCGCAAGTCGGATTCCAGCCTGCGCTTCTGCGCCTCGCTGTCGGAAATCGCGGTGACGCTGACCGCATCGGCCGCGACGGAAATCTTTGACCGGGGAAGCCGTTTCAACGCCTCGAACCCGAAAGCCAGCGCGGCACCCCAGGTTGCCGGGGCCGGGTGGCCTGCAGTTTCCAGCATGTTGGTCAGTTCGGTGTCGGGCATCAGTTCGGCGGCGGCTTCGGCCAGCGCCGCCTTGGTCATGCTGTCTTCCCCGGGGTCTTCCGGCAAAAGCCCGATCAGCTGCACCCCGTCGTCGGTCCGCAGCATCTGCACCGAAAAGTCGGGCGCCTTGATCGCCGAGGCCGGGGTCACGTCCAGCCCGTCGCGGATGCGCGAGCTGTCGACAAGCGCCCCGACCATGTTGACCGCGCGGAATCGTGCCGCCTCGTTCGGGGCGGTGCCGGCAAGATGAACCTGCAACCCGTCGGACTGCACGGTGATCCAGTCGATCTGCTGTTCAGCCAGCCTTGCGGTCACGACGCCCTGGGTCCGCTGCTCGATCATCAGCGCCGACCCATAGGCCACCACGACCATGACCGCGGCCGCCAGCAGGAATGCCAGCAGCGCAAGCGTGGTGTGGGACAGGCGGCGCAGGAACTTGGTCAACTGTTGGCTTTCGCGGCGACTCGGGACTGTATGCCACAGGCTTCCTAGGGGTTTGGACGCCGGGGTTCAACCAAGCCATGCCGCGATGGCAAGAAACGGCACAGGGATCAGGCCGGCGTCGCGGTTCGCCCGGAAGATCGTCCTGCACGAGGCCGGGTCATCCAGGTCCAGCCGCCGCATCTGCCACTGGATGTGCCAGCCCATCGCCCAGACCCCCCCAAGCGCCACGACCAGCGCCAGGGCGCGGCCCTGATCGGCATGGGCCGCGACGATGGCGGCGGCAAACAGCAGCAGGGTCGCGACGAAGAACCCCCAAAGCCAGCGCCGGCTGTGCGCTCCGAACAGGCGCGCGGTGGATCTGACGCCGATCAGGGCATCATCCTCGCGGTCCTGATGGGCATAGATCGTGTCGTAATACAGCGTCCACGCAACACCCGCCGCATACAGCAGCACAGCCGCAAGCGGCACTTCTCCGGCATGGGCCGCCCAGGCCAGCAGCGCGCCCCAGTTGAAGGCCAGCCCCAGAAAGACCTGCGGCCACCAGGTGAACCGCTTGGCAAACGGATAGACCGCGACCAGCGCCAGCGAGGCGATGCCAAGGCCGACCGCCAGCCAGTTGTAGCTAAAAAGGATCAGGGCCGCGACGCCCGCCTGCACCGCCATCCAGACCAGTGCCCCCCGGACTGTAACCTGACCCGAGGGCAGCGGTCGGCTGCGGGTGCGCGCGACGGACGCGTCGATCTTCCGGTCCGAGATGTCATTCCAGGTGCACCCCGCCCCCCGCATCAGGAAAGCCCCTGCCGCACAGGACAGCGCAAGCCAGAGATCCCAGGTCCGGAAGCCTCCGGCCCCGCCCGCCAGCGCCAGCGCCCAGAGACAGGGGATCAACAGAAGCCAGGTCCCGATCGGCCGGTCCGCGCGGGACAGCCGCAGGAACGGGCGGGTCACACGCGGGGCGTGAAGGTCCACCCAGTTGCCCTTTGGCGCATCCGCCACGGGGCCGACATCGGGGCCAGAAACGGGGCCAGAAACGGGACCAGAAACGGGGCCAGTATCGGGGCCTCGGGGGTGGGCCTCTGGCAATTGCGGCGGCAGGGACATAGGGTCACGCTCATGTCGGACGCGAAGATCAGGCTTTATGTAGACCAGCCGCTTGGGCCGGGGCAAGCCGTGCCCCTGTCCGAGGGCCAGGCCCACTACCTCACTGGGGTCATGCGGCTTGACGCCGGTGCCCCGGTCGCACTGTTCAACGGGCGCGACGGCGAATGGCGGGCGGCGCTGACTGTCGCGTCCCGTCGCGGGGCGATTGCCACCTGCGAGACCCTGACCCGACCCCTGACGCGGCCGCCCGACCTTTGGCTTCTCTTCGCGCCGATCAAGAAGGCGCGCACCGATTTCATCGTCGAAAAGGCGGTCGAGCTTGGGATCCGCCGGATCATGCCGGTGCAGACCCGGCACACCAATTCGGAACGCATCCGGCAGGACCGCCTGCAGGCCCACGCGACCGAGGCCGCCGAACAATGCGGGGCCACCTTCGTGCCCGAGGTTGCAGACCTGCAACCGCTTGACCGGGTGCTGGCGGCCTGGCCCGCGGATCGCCGGCTTTTCTGGTGCGACGAGACCGCCGCCGGACAGCCTGCGCGCCTGACGCCGCAACCCGGCCCCGCCGCGATCCTGATCGGGCCCGAGGGCGGCTTTTCGGCCGATGAAGCCCGGCACCTGCGCGGCCGCCCCATGGTTGCAACCCTGTCGCTTGGCCCCCGCATCCTGCGCGCCGACACGGCGGCAGTCGCCGCAATCACGCTTTGGCAAGCCGCCAGCGGGGATTGGCGATGATCCGCGAGGCCGGGCCGGAAGATGCAGCGGCGGTCGAGGCGATCTTGCTGCGAAACGTCGGGGCGGCGATGTTTCCCCTGTCCAACCTGCGGGCGCACGGGTTGGCGCGTGGCGGCTTTGCGGGGGATCACCCCCACGCCATGCGCGTCTGGCTGACCGCAGACGGGGGCTTTGTCGCGCTGACCCAAGGCGGGATGCTGATGCCGCTTCTGGCGGGCGGGGGCATGGCTCCGGGATTGCGCGCCGCCCTTGCCGGGCACAACGTGACCGGTGCCATCGGGCCTGCGATGTCGGTCCGCCCGGTCCTCTCCGGACTTGGACTTGACGGATGTCCCACCCGGATCAACGACGACGAGCCCGGCTTCGCGCTGGATCTTGCAGCGTTGCAGGTGCCCGACCTGCCCGGCAGCACGCTGGTTCCCGCCTCGGCCGACGTGCGTCCTCAGCTTGTCGCCTGGCGCAGCGCCTACCATCGCGAAGTGCTGGGTACCCCGGATGTCGAGGCGCAGATGCAAGCGCCAAGGGACGTCGAGGGCTGGCTTGCGCAGGGCAGCCACCGCGTGCTGGTGCGGGACGGCCAGCCCGTCGCCGTGACCGGCTTCAACGCCACCCTGCCCGAGATCGTGCAGGTCGGCGGTGTCTATGTCCCGCCCGCGCTGCGCGGGCGCGGGCTGGCGCGGCGGGCGGTGGCACTGCACCTGGACGAAGCGCGAAAGGGCAGCACAAGGCGTGCTGTCCTCTTCGCGATAAGCCCTGCTGCGGCGCGCGCCTATGCCGCGATCGGGTTTCGCCCGTCGCCAAGCTTCGCCCTTGTCCTTCTGGCAACTCCGGTCTTTATGGCGCCATGAGCTTTGTGCGCCCCGAACTTGTCGAAGCTGCTCAGCGCTGGCGCGAGGTCATCGCCGCCGGCGCAACCCTTGTCGCGGGCCTGTGGTTGCTCAGCCGCCCCGGATTTGCCCTGCCGGCGATCGGGCTGGTCCTGATCGTCGTCGGCCTTGGCTGGGCGGCGCTTGCCCTGCGCCGCCTGCGCTTTCGGCAGGACGGTGAGGCCCCGGGCATTGTCCGGGTGACCGAAGCGCAGATCGCCTATCTTGGCCCCCGGGTCGGCGGGTTCATCGGCCTGCCGGACCTGTCGGAACTTCGCTTGCTCAGCTATCGCGGGCGCAGGGTCTGGAAGCTGCGCTCTGCGGGCGGCGAGGCGCTGCACATCCCGGTCGAAGCGCAAGGAGCAGAGGCGCTTTTCGACGCATTCGCAGCCCTTCCGGGGATGGACACCGCAGCCCTGGTCGCAGCACTTGGGACCGACACCCACACGGACACCAAGGTTGTGGCCCTCGACCGCGCTGACCGCGTGATCTGGACCCGCAAGGGCACCGGGATCGTCTCCCGTTAGCGGGGCCAAAAATTTTCGCCGAAAATTTTTCACCCCCACCGAAGGCCGATGCCTGCCACTTCCCTGTGATCCGCTCTCAACCCTTTGAAATCGAACGCATCGGCCTGACAGATCAGACCCGCTTCCCTGCCCCCCCTTGACTTCGCCTCTGGCCCAAGACACCTGTTGGCGCCCGGTCCTCTGATGCCGGCCAAGATCATCCAGCCCCGGAGCCGAAGCCCATGTCCATTCCCCAGTCCGGCGGCGGACCGATCGAAAGCCTTGACCAGCTTGCCGCCTACATGGAGTCGGGCAGCAAGCCGAAGGACCAATGGCGCATCGGCGCCGAGCACGAGAAATTCGGCTGGCTCACCGACACCCGCCAGCCCTTGCCCTATGCTGGTCCCCGCTCGATTTCGGCACTTTTCGAGGCTCTGGCAGCCCGCTTCGGCTGGACCCCCGTACGCGAGGGCGACAACGTCATCGGCCTGACCCGCGTCGGCGCGAACGTCAGCCTTGAACCCGGCGGCCAGTTCGAGCTTTCGGGCGCTCCCTTGGCATCAAGCATCGAAGTGGCGGCCGAGTTGCAGACCCATCTCGACGAGGTCCGCGCCATCGCGGATCCGATGGGCGTGCGCTTCATGGGGCTAGGCGCTCCGCCCGAGTGGACCCATGCCGAGATGCCGGTCATGCCCAAGGGGCGCTACCGGCTGATGACCGATTACATGGGCCGGGTCGGCACGCATGGCACGCAGATGATGTACCGCACGGCGACGGTGCAGGTGAATCTGGATTACGCCTCCGAGGCGGACATGGTGAAGAAGCTGCGCGTGGCGCTTGCCCTGCAGCCGGTGGCGACCGCGCTGTTCGCCTCGTCCCCCGTTTTCGAGGGCAAGCCGAACGGCCATCGCAGCTGGCGCAGCCGGATCTGGCGGGGGCTGGACGACAGCCGCACGGGCATGTTGCCCTTCGCCTTTGACGATGGCATGGGGTTCCAGGCCTATGTCGACTGGGTGCTGGATGTGCCGATGTATTTCGTCTACCGCGACGGCAAATACATCAACGCGCTGGGCCAGTCGTTCCGCGATTTCCTGAACGGCAAGCTGCCCGCGCTTCCCGGCGAAAAGCCCACCCTGTCCGATTGGGCAGACCATATGACCACCGTGTTTCCTGAAGCCCGCGTGAAGAAATACATCGAGATGCGCGGCGCCGATTGCGGTGATCAGGCCCATATCGCGGCTTTGCCCGCGTTCTGGGTTGGCCTCATGTATGACCAGACCGCGCTGGATGCTGCCTGGGATCTGGTCAAGGGCCTTGATACGGCAACCCGCGAAGGGTTGCGGGTCGCCGCCTCGGTGTCGGCGCTGAAAGGCGAAGCGGGGGGCGTGAAGCTGCTGGACCTTGCCTGCGCGGCGGTCGGCTTGTCGCATGCCGGGCTTGCGGCGCGCGGCCTTGGCGAAGAAGTGCAATTGCACCCGCTGGTCGAAAGCCTGAAGACGGGCGAGGTGCAGGCCGACCGCTGGCTGTCGCTGTATCACGGAGCCTGGGGCGGCAGCCTTTTGCCGATGTACGAGGCGTCGTCGCTCTGACCGGGGCGCTTACATCTCTGCGCTGGCGGGTTTCTTCTGGCCGATCTTCGGTTCGGTTCCTGCGTTGATCCGCTTGAGGTTCTCGGTGTGGCGCAGGTAGACCAGCACGGTCAGCACGATGACCAGGATCAGCATCCGGCCTTCGCCGAACCAGAACAGCCAGAATGAACTGGAGGCAGCCGCCAGAAGGGCTGCAACCGACGAGGTGCGGGTCACCAGTGCCGTCACCGCCCAGGTCGCACAGACCGCAAGTCCGACCGGCCAGGCCAGCCCGATCAGAATTCCAAGGAAGGTCGCGACCCCCTTGCCGCCTCTGAAACCCAGCCAGACCGGGAACAGGTGGCCAAGGAAAGCGGCAAGCCCCGCCAGTTGTGCTGCGTCCTCGGCCAGAAGCCAGCGCGCGATCAGGACCGCAATCCCTCCCTTGGCCGCATCAAGCACCAGCGTCGCGAAGGCCGCGCGCTTGTTGCCGGTGCGCAGGACATTGGTTGCGCCGATATTGCCGGACCCGATCTGGCGCAGGTCGCCCAGACCC
Organism: Rhodobacterales bacterium; assembly: GCA_031441285.1. GTDB lineage: Bacteria > Pseudomonadota > Alphaproteobacteria > Rhodobacterales > Rhodobacteraceae > Tabrizicola. The sequence goes on along the minus strand of JANOER010000156.1, from coordinate 2,914 downwards.
ATCGCGCGGGTGATGACGATGCCGAAGGGGATCGACCCCAGAAGGTAGGCGAGGACAGCGACAAGGGCCAGAAGGGCGGGATCGGTGGTGATCTGGGGCATCGGTCAGGGTTCCGCGGCAAAGACCTGCGTCCCGGCGACGAAGGTGGCCAGCACTTTACCCTCCATCCGGGCGCCGTCAAACGGAGTGTTCTTCGACTTGGACCGCAAGCGGAAGCGGTCCATCAGGAACGGCGCGTCAGGATCGAACAGCACCAGATCGGCGGGCGCCCCGGTTGTCAGGCGGCCTTGCGGCAAGCCAAGCCGGTTGGCCGGGTTCAGCGCCATGGCGCGGAACAAGGCCGGCAGGGTCAGATGCCCGGCGTGGTACAGCCGCATCGCCGCGGGCAGGAAGGTTTCAAGCGCCACCGCGCCGGGGGCGGCGTCTTCGAAGGGCAGGCGCTTTGATTCCTCATCCGCCGGCGTGTGCATAGACGAGATGATGTCGATACTGCCATCGGCCACGGCCGCCACCATTGCCAGCCGGTCGACCTCGGACCGCAACGGGGGCGTGAACTTGAAGAAGGTCCGGTAATCGCCAACGTCGAATTCGTTCAGCGTAAGGTGATGGATCGAGGTGCCCGCGGTCACGTCCAGCCCGGTGGCCTTGGCGCGGGCCAGTGCCGGCAGGGCGCGCGAGGTGGTGATCTGGTCGGCGTGGTAGCGCACGCCCGTCATCTCGACCAGCGCAAGGTCACGCTCCAGCCCCATCCGTTCCGCCATCGGCGACACGGCGGGAATGCCGCGCAGGCTGGCGAACTTTCCGCTGGTGGCCGAGGCGCCTGCCGTCAGGCCGGGGTCTTGCGGATGGCAAACGACCAGCGCGCCCAGCGACCGGGCATAGCTCATTGCTCGCGCGATGGCCTTGGGGTCGCCCGACACGCGGGCAGCATCGGTGAAGGCGATGGCCCCGGCGTCGCGCAGAAAGCCGATCTCGGTCATCTCGTGGCCGTCGCGGCCCTTGGTCAGGGCGGCCATGTGGCGGATGCGAACCGGGGCTTCGCTGGCGCGGCGGGTAACGAATTCCAGCGTCTCGGGCGTGTCGATGGCGGGGGTGGTGTCGGGGCGGGCGATGATCGTGGTGACCCCCCCTGCCGCCGCTGCAAGCCCGGCTGAACGAAAGCTTTCGCGGTGCCGCTCACCCGGTTCGCCGATCTTTACCCCCAGATCGACGATCCCCGGCGCAAGGCATTTGCCGCCGCAGTCAAGGATCGTGGCCCCCTTCGGCGCCTTCCCGTCGCGCGCAAGGATCAGTCCGTCCTTCACCGTCAGGCTGCCCAGCGCGTCGGTCCCTGCCTCGGGGTCGATCAAGCGGGCGTTCTGGAAATGCAGCGTGGTCATGGGCGGCCTTGAATCTCTCTGATCCGGGCATAGACCGAACGGCAGTCCGCTACCAGTTCAAAGCCGACCCTGGTGGTTGTCGCGTCGCCGTCGCTGTCCTTAACCGTTTCAGAGGCGAAGAACACCGACCCGGGCTGTCCATCGGCAAGCTCAATCACCGTGGTGGCGGCGATGGGATAGCTTTTGAGGCTGCGGCCGCGCAAGCCTTCGGTCGCGATGAAAGCGCGGCGGTCGGTCAGGGTGTAAAAGGTGCGGGCCCGTTCGCGGCGTTTCCAGAAGTGCTGGCCGACAAGCCCATAGGAACCGATGAAAAAGAACAACAGGCCGAACATCCAGAAGACACCGCCGGCCCGTGACGCGCCCCACATCCAGAACAGGGAAAACCCGGTGAAGAAGGTGAAGAAAAGCGGCTCGAACGGGCTGCGGAATTCAATGCGGAACAGGTCGACGGGCCTGCCCTGCCACTGGATCACCTCGCCCGGGTCGAGGATGCCCTGCCATTCCGGATCGGTCGTGGTGGCGAGTGGCTCTTGCTCGGTTGTGGTCATGCTGTCCCCACGACCTGGCGGCTGCGACGGTCGGAATGCGCCTCGCGGCGCTTATACATGCCGGGGTTTCCGGCCGGCGGCGGTCATCAGAAGGTAAGTGACGGCGGCGGGGTCCGACTGATACTTCATCAGATGCCGGTCGCCAGAGGTGGTGGTCAACTGCACCGCTCCGAGGAAAGGGCGGGCGGCCAGAAGGTGGGCAAGCGTGATTGCCCGCCCACGGGGTCCAAGAAGGCGGCGGTCGGTCAGCCGCCAGACCTCGGCCAGCGCTTCGGACTGGACGAAGGCGGCCCGGGCGGCAATCGCCAGGACCGCGCCGACCGGGCCGACGACAGGGTAGGGGTTCTGCAGCAACAGCAGGACCAGCCCGGCCCCGATTCCCAGCAGCACCGCCATGACCAGATGCGCGCGCCAATAGGTGTCGCGGTTGGGGCGGAATTCGTGGACGATCCGTTCGCCCTCGGCCAGTTCGGCCGGGTGGCCCATGATCGGGTCGGGTTGGATGCGGGCCATGGCTCTAGGCGATCCAGATGATGACGGTGGTGAAGATGGCAAGGAAGATCAGGACGACGGTGGCCACCATCCCGCCGATGCGGGCGTCGGATTTCGGGGGCTTGCGGTCGGGGGTCATGTGGAACGCCCGCCGACCAGCGTAGGGTGCGCTATAGCGCACCGCCGCCACGGCAAACCATGACGTTCTGTAGAGCGCGCTTCGACAGCGATCCCCCTCACGCCATCATCCCCACGATCTTGCGCCCCGCGTTCCGCCCGTAAATTCCGTGCCAGCAGGTCCATGCAGGCCATCCTTACCGCCACCCCCATCTCTACCTGATCCTGGATCACGCTGCGGTTGATGTCGTCCGCAAGGTCGCCGTCGATCTCTACCCCCCGGTTCATCGGGCCGGGGTGCATGACGATGGCATCGGGGGCGGCGAAGGCCAGCTTTTCAGCGTCCAGCCCGTAGCGGTGGTAGTATTCCCGCTCGGA
>JANOER010000155.1:0-7320 GCA_031441285.1 Rhodobacterales bacterium | reverse complement strand
CGGATCGCCATGTATTCGGCGTCCGGGTCGCCCTTGGAATAGGACCAGGCGGTTCCCATCCCGCTCCAGTCCTCCAGATCAGACCCAAGCGCGCGGTGGCGGTCGATCAACGTTGAGAAGCGCCAGGAATTGGTCATCTGCGGTCTCCCTGAATGGTTCTTGGTTTGCACCAAGTGTCGGGCGATTCCCGCTGAAAAGCAATAATGAAGTGCAACAATCTTTCTTGCCAGAAAACATACTCCCAAAGAAAAGGCCGCCCGAGAGCGGCCTTTTCCCTATTTGCTTTTTGGTGCCTCAAGCCGGAAGGACGAAGAACCAGTTCGACCAGAGCACCACCGCCGCGCCAAGAAGTAGCGCCAGGTAGGGCAGCTTTCCCGCTTTTCTTACGCCCATCTCGCCGTAAGCAAGGCCAAGGTCGTCATAGGCCTCTTTCGGGAACTTGCCACCGTCCTGAATGTAGTGGCGGAACCAGAACACCGGGAAGATCAGCGCCGCGAACAGCAGCCCGGCCCAGAGCGCGTTCTCGTAGCCCCAGACCTTGGCGCCCGCGCCCAGGAACAGGGCGTTGACGAAGGCCAGCACCGTGTTGACCCCGATCAGCCAGGTCGGCGCCTTCCACGGACGCTCCATGTGGGCGCTGTCGATGCGGTGGATCCAGCCGGCATTCAGGTTCAGGTTCAGGAAGTTGAAGATGATGTAGCCGACGTTCGAGATCGCCAGGACGTAGAAATACCCGCCGATGTCCGAGGCCAGCGCCAGGAGGAACACGTTGAAGGCAAAGTCCGTCCACATTGCGCGACGCGGCGCGCCATGCTTGTTGACCGTGCCCAGGTACTTTGGCAGCCACCCATCGCGCGACCCCTGGTAAAGCGTGCGCGACGATCCCGCCATCGCGGTCATGATCGCCAGGAACAGCGCCATGATCATCAGGATGACGAAGATCTGGGTGATGACCTGCCCGCCGCCAAGCATGTCGCCCAGCGCAGCCCCGACACCCGAACCATCGACGATGCCCGATTTCAGCATGCCCTCGACGCCGTAGACCCCCTGGAACGAGAACGGGATCAGGAAGAAGAAGACCATGCACAGAAGGCCCGAGTAGAAGATCGCCCGGAACGTATCGGTCTTCGGGTTCTTCAGTTCGCGGGTGTAGCAGACCGCGGTCTCAAAGCCGTAGGTCGACCAGGCCGCGATGTAGAGGCCGCCCAGGAACAGCGTCCAGCCGCCGATGTTCCACTCGCCATCGACCCCTGAATAGGCAGCAGTCGGCGGCACCAGGTTGGTCACGTTCATCCAGTTGATCGACCCGTTGAACAAGGGCACAAGGCCGACCAGCAGAAGCGGCACCAGCACGATGATCGCCAGCCATTTCTGCGCGGCCGCTGTCGAGGCAATCCCCCGCTCCTGGATCAGCAGGATGACCAGCATCAAAGCCACGCCGACCACGAAGTATGCGTTGAAGTAAAGCGTTCCCAATCCGGGGATTGCAATCGTGCCGGCTTCCCAGGTGCGGAAGGCGGGCGTCAGTGCCGAAACGCCATCCGCGGCAGCAACTGCCTGAATCGCATCCGCCACCACCACGCCTTCGTTTGCGGCGACGTAGTCGATGACGGCCTGTGTCTCGGCCGTGTAACTGGCGAGGTTCGCCGCAATCCAGTCCAGCACCGGCTGGCTGTCGGCCAACGGAATCGGAAAGAAGGCATTCAGGATGTATCCAGCCGCAATCACGCAGCCAAGCGACAGGACCGGCGACCAGGCGAACCAGTTGCACCAGACCGACAGGGGCGCGATCAGCTTGCCATAGCGCAGCCAGGCCGTCGCCCCATAGACCGATGCCCCGCCCGACTTGTTGCCGAACATCCCCGCCATCTCGGCGTAGGTGAAGCTTTGCAGAAAGCCCATCACCATCGAGATCATCCAGACCACGAAGGCCAGCTTCCCCGTCGTCCCGGCGATCCCGCCGATCGAAAACAGCACAAGCGGTGGCACTCCGGCGGCGACCCAGAAGGCCCCCTGCCAGTTCAACGACCGGACCATCTGGCCCGAACCGGTATCAGTCGTCATTCCCTCACTCCTGTTGGATCTGGCGTCAGGTGCCATTCGTCATGCTGTTGCGCATGCCGTGCTGCCCTTCCGCTCTTGGATTGGTCGGAATCCCGGACGTGGTGCGTGTAGCAAGTCCCAACTCGCAGGCGTCTCCCTCGTCCGGCACGGCTTCCCTTCAGACCCCGGTTGCGGTGCAACAGGTCCGATTTGGAAAGAAAAGCACGGTCACGCCCGTATAGCGAGAAAAATTTAATCTGTGCGAATGTTTGTTTCCTTGGAAAGCGTGCCCGGTGCAGGCTGCCAAAGGAATGGGCAGGCGCGCACCGGCGCACCTGCCTGCGAAACCTTCAGTTCGTCAGGTAGCTTTCCATCGAGTCTTCCAGCGCGTCCTTCCACGGAGTGTGGTGGACCGGCGCCATGGTGCCGGTGATCACCGACTTGTAGGCATTGTCCCGGAAGGTCATGATCCCCGCCTTCTTGTGGTCCTTCCACGCGAAGAACGCCTCGCAGGCCCCCTCGACGTCGAAAGCCGGATAGTCCGTCTCGGCGATCAGCTCTTTCACATAGTCGCCCTGATAGTGGACGGCATCATGCGCGTCCTGCCCCGCATCCTCATGCGCCACGCGGTCGGCCACGTCCTGCGTCAGGACCGCCTTGTCGGACGGAATGGCGATCTTGCCCATGATCGCATCGCGCACCCACCAGGCCTGCGCGTCGAACATGTTGAAGGTGAACCACTGGTCCTGCATGCCCAGATAGAACAGCCTGGGATTGTGCACCCAGGCGACGCCCTTGTAGAGGTCCGCCGCCGCCAGCCGGTTTGCCGTCTTCAGCCGCAGATCGTCCGGCAGGAACGGGAAGTGGTGCTTGTAGCCGGTGCACAGGATGATCGCGTCAACCTTCTTCGAAGTGCCGTCGATGAAATGGGCGGTCGTCTCGTCCATATGGTCAAGCTTTGGCACTTCCGTCCAGTTCGCCGGCCAGTCATAGCCCATCGGCGCATTGCGATGCGCGACGGTTAGCGACTTCGCCCCGTATTTCCAGCACTGGCTGCCGATATCCTCAGCCGAATAGGAGGTGCCAAGGATCAACAGATCCTTGCCCGAAAACTCCCGCGCGTCGCGGAAATCATGGGCGTGCAGCACCCGGCCGTTGAACTTGTCGAAACCGGGGTATTCCGGGACATTCGGCACCGAGAAGTGGCCCGAGGCGACGATGACATTGTCGAACTCCTCGGAATACATCCGGTCGGCCTTCAGGTCATGCACGGTGACGGTGAAATTGCCCTTGTCCGCGTTGTATTTCACCATGCGCATGGTGGTGGAAAACCGGATCCAGTCGCGCACGCCCGCCTTCTTGACCCGGCCCTGGATGTAATCGAACAGCACCGCGCGGGGCGGGTAGCTGGCGATCTGCTTGCCGAAATGTTCCTCGAAGGAATAGTCCGCAAATTCCAGCCCTTCCTTCGGGCCGTTCGACCAGAGGTAGCGGTACATGCTGCTGTGCACCGGCTCGCCGTGCTCATCAAGACCGGTCCGCCAAGTGTAATTCCAAAGGCCACCCCAGTTCGACTGCTTTTCGAAGCAGACCACCTCGGGGATGTCTTCGCCGTTCGCCTTCGCCGACTGGAACGCGCGCAGCTGCGCCAAGCCTGACGGCCCCGCCCCGATCACGGCCACTCTTTTCGTCATGTCGATCCTCCGGATGCTGGCTTGTCGCGCGGGATCTGGCCCGGCGGTCGGGTGAAAATCTAGAAGCAGAGTTGCACTTGTGTCAAATCTTCTTCCTATCGGTAAACAAGATTCGGCCCGGACAGCGATGCTCTCCGGGCCGAATCACAACCCTTTCGCCAAGCTGACCAGATCACGCCCTAACGGGCAACCGTGACCGAGCACGCCGCCTGAGCCGCGACTTCCGCTGCGACCGACCCGAGGACCAGCCGCTTCACGCCGCGCTTGTCTCCGGTGCCCATGACGATCTCGGTCGCGCCGACCTTTTCGGCATAGGTCACGATCGCCTGTCCCGCGTCGCGCGCGATCAGCACGGCAGTGCCGACATCCGTGGCCCCCGCCGCCCTTGCGTCCGCCTCGGCCTTGGCCAGAAGGGCCTCGGCCTCGTCATCCTTCCACATGTTGATCGTCGGCCCGCGCGCACCTCCGATCGCCAGATTGACCGCGCAGATTGTCAGATGCGCGCCCTTCAGTTTCGCCAGCTCGGCCGCGTGGACCAGCCCTTTCGCGGAATGGTCGCTGCCGTCGACCGGGCAAAGAACCTTTGTCATGGAAGACATCCTCCTTGTTCCATTGACTTGTTAGTCAGTGAAGCACGATACTGGTTATGGCGCTTTGATATGCGTCAAGAGGATCCCCGAAAGGCAGTGGACGCAGCAGATGATGAAACCGATCAACCCGAACGACCGCCGCGTCGTCAACATCCATCAGGCCACCTTCAGGCCTTTCGTCTACTCGGACGGTCTTGCCCTGGGCGACGAGGTTCTGCAGCTTGATGACAGCATGGAACTGGGCGAGGGATTCCACGTCTACCGCATGCCCGCCGGCATGAAGACACGCGGCCACCGCCACAACGGGCACGAACAGTTCCTGATCCTTGAGGGCGAGCTGCACGAAAGCGACGGCACCGTGTTCCGCCCAGGCGACATGGTGTTTTACCGCGACGGGACCGAGCACAACTCCTACACCCCGAACGGCTGCCTCCTGGCTGTCCACATCACCCACACCGAGACGCCGGTGGAATAGAGACGTCTAAAATTCTTCTAGAAGAATTTTAGACGTCTCGTTCCAGCGGGCCGTCAGTTCGCCTCGAACCCCCGGATCAGGTTCACGCACCAGGTGAGGACTCCGGCGTCCTCGTGGTTGAAGGCAAAGTCGAAGGCGAACCAGACGGCATAGAGCCCGATCCGGTCGATCACTTCGGCGCCGTGTCGTTCAAGGATCAACTGTTTCAGATAGTCATGGTCGGCCTGCGACGACACCTTGGTTGCCAGAAGGAAATGGCAGGCCCCGGCCAGGTCCATGACATGATCGCCGATCCGGGTGGTGAAGCTGAAGTCGATCAGCCCGGTCACCTGCAGATCATCGTTCATCATCACGTTGGGCGGCCAGATGTCACCGTGAACGATGCAGGGGACCGGATCGGGAATGGCCTGAAGCCGCGCGCAGAACCGGTCGGCAATCCCGGCAAGTCCCGGAACGGCCGCCGCCAGCACCGGGTCCCCTGCGGCCACACGCACCCGCCCGGTCAGGTAGTCCGACCAGTGGTCGCAGCGCCGGGGCTGATCAAGCAGAAGGTCGCCGAACACCTCGCCAGGGACAGTTGCCGCCGACATCGCCTCGGCGGCGGCGAGGTAAGCCCGCAGCGCGGCCTCGCGCCTTGCCTCCGAAAGGGCCGGCAGCATCGCCGCCATCGACTGACCGGCAATCCGCTCCTGGATCAGGTAAAGCGCACCGTCGATCCGCGAGATCTCAAGGACGCGCGGCACGGCGAAGGGCAGCTTCGGCAGCCGCTCGGTGAACGCCGCCAACGCGCGCACCTGCTTTTCGCTGCCCACCCCGGGCCTTGGAATCCGCAGGATCCGGTCCGGTCCCAGCGCATAGATCGTGCTTTCCCAGCCCGAACCGATGAGGTCGGCCTCGGTCACGCCAAACACCGCCGTCACTGCTTCGCTCATCGCACGCTCCTGCCGGTCAGGCCGGTTTTTCTTTCACCAGCAAGGTCTTGTAGATCGCGATCGCTTCTTCTTGCCCCAGCCCCATGGCCATGGCCCGCTGGAAGTAGCCGGCGATGAAATCCGGAATGTCGGGCGGGATACCCGCGTCCCGCGCGTGGCTCTGGATGTGGCCCAGCGCCTCGCCCCAGACCTGAAGCGTCGCGGTCGGGCGATCGTAGTCCGCGGTCCGGATGATCCCGGCCAGTTTCCGGGTGTGGGCGTCGGCATCGGCCGGGGCGGGGTCCGCCGGGTAAAGGGCAATGAATTCCCGCAGATCGATGCCCTCTGCCCGGCAGATGCTGGCGGCATGGGTGACACCGATGAACTGCACGAAGGACATCGTCAGCCAGGCAAAGTCCAGTGCGGCCGCGGCACCTGCCCCCTGCCCCACATGGCGCACCTTTCCCGCAAGGCAGGCCAGAAGCGGGCTTGCAACCTGCCATGCCTGCGCGTTGCCGGACAACAGAACCTCTCCGCCCGTAGTGCCGATGTCGTCGGGACCGCAAAGGATCGCCCCGTCAAGATACTGCGCGCCCTGCGATGCAACCCAGACCGAAAGAACTTCCGCCTCGCGCGGGGTGCCCGTGGTCAGGCTGACCACCGTTCGCCCGGCAAGATGACCGGCTTTGCCTTCCGGCGCCAACAGCGCGCGCGCAGAGGCATAGTTATCGATGCAGATCAGCACGACCGGACTTGCGGCAAGTGCTTGCGCGAAGGACGGGGCCTCTGCCGCCCCGAGGCCAACCAGGGCCGCCGCCTTTCCCGGTGACCGGTTCCAGACGGTGACGCCATGCCCGGAAACCACAAAAGCCCGCGCAAGGGCAGACCCCATCAACCCCAAACCGATGCAGGTGATCTTGGTCAACGAAGCATTCCTCGATGGCTATGCAAGCAAGGACTGGCGGCAAGACGTTGCGACCCAGAAACCATAGCGCGGTTTCGCAGCCACAGTCCAACGGCTTTGCGCCCGGGCGGATACCGCAGGCCCGCCCAGACATGTCCTAGACAGCCCTCAGATATCCAGCGTGTTCTCCGTCTCCCATTTCGAGAAATGCGAGCAGTAGCTGTTCCATTCCTGATGCTTCAGCTTCAGATAGGCCGAGGAAAACTCGTCCCCCATCATCGACTTCAGGGTCTTGTCCTTGTCGTATTCGCGCAATGCGTCCAGCAAGTTCAGCGGCAGCTTCGGCGCGTTCTTCACCGTATGGCCCATCTGGTACATGTCGATGTCATGCCGCTTACCCGGATCGGCCTTGGTCCGCACGCCGTCAAGGCCCGCCGCAAGGATCACCGCCTGCATGAGGTACGGGTTCGCCGCGCCGTCGGGCAGGCGCAACTCAAACCGGCCCGGCCCCGGCACGCGCACCATGTGGGTGCGGTTGTTGCCGGTCCAGGTCACCGTGTTCGGCGCCCAGGTAGCACCACTGGAGGTGCGAGGCGCGTTGATCCGCTTGTAGCTGTTCACGGTCGGATTGCAGATCGCAGCCAGCGCCGAGGCGTGCTTCATGATGCCGCCGAGGAATGTCCGCCCCCGGTCCGACAGGCCA